>NZ_JAUBPW010000159.1:0-1768 GCF_036700965.1 Microcoleus sp. Pol8_D6
GATTGCCTCTTTGACTGGATATCCATTCATATTAAATGGGTTATCTGTAGCAAATATTTAGGAAAATGGTATTACTTCACTGATTAAGGCTCGTTTATGGTGTCCTAGTTGGTGCGGGCTGGCGCTTACGAAGCCAGAATAGCAACTAAGCTAATTTCATTTTTAAAGCGCCACTCATCCCGCGACTCCCCTTTATTAAGGGGAGTTTCGCTCGCAGAGTCTGTGCGAGCTCGTCAGGCGGTAACTGTGATTGAATTGGTGCCGACCAAGGCAACGTACACGTATATGTAGTCAAGGTTTTGAGTTAATGCGCGGCTGAACTCCTCAGTTGAGTAAGTCCTCAGCAGGTAATTAGCGGTGTTGATATACTCGCTCAAGCACAGGTCGCGCGGTTGTTTTCGCAGCAATCCCCGTGCTTTGGCTTCTTTGATGCAGAGAAAAATTTCTTGTTTTTTGGCATCGCTAAAATCGCCAAATTGTTCTTTAGCTGATTGCACCAAGTCGGCAATCTGTCTGTTTTCAGTTTGGTTCATGGTAAGTTGGTAGATGTCATTGTGGAAGAAATGGTCAAGATAGCTTGGAATTAAGCAGTTGAAGTCGGGATTCAACTGCTTTTTATTTCTTAGAGCTGCTTAAAAACGTAAAGACCTTTAGCTGGGGGCTGCTCTTTGGATTGTTGAGCCAAAGGCATCATTACGTCATTGATGAAGTTCTCTATTTCGTTTTGTTCCACTGTTTTTTGATGGATAGATGCTTGAATTGCTATATCCCGCGCTAATTCTTCGCAAGACTGGCCAACAATTTCGCTAAGTAAATTGAGCAAAATCGAATTAGTTCTTGCGCACTCGAAAATAAGTTGCTTTTGCTCAATTGGTAAATCCTGCATACTGACGGTTGTAGGTTGTGGGCTGTCGTCGGGAATTATTCGGATCGAGTTAAGGTTTAGCTCGCAAGTATTCAGAGAATTGTTGAGAGTTTCGGCGAGTTCTTCAAGCTCGCGGTAGTTGCCGTGACTTTTTAAAATCAGGTCATCGGCATGGAGACCGATGGCGATAATTTCGGCTGTGATTTCAGGGCGAACCGCAGGCAAATCAGAATGCCTGTAAGTGAAAGTATGGTGTGACATGGTTTTAAAAAAAACTAGGATGAGTCGGACACTTTGTCCGATCTAATGGTGGTGTTGATACCTTTTTGATAGCTTTTTAAGGGTTTATTCTTGCCAAACCCTGCTGAGGGCTTAGCTTTGATGAAAGCTTCTGCCCGATCGCAAATTTCCTCTTTTTCGGGTGTCAGCTCTGTCGGTTCCCCTTGCCCGTCGCCTTCTTCATCGTCGGGCGGTTCGGTGCCGCCGATGAGCATTTCAAGATATTTAGAAACGGCCATGCCGGCCGCTGCTGCTCTTTTTTGCAGCAGTTGGTATGATTTGCCGCCGATGCGGACTTGCTTGGCTCTGTCCTCTGGGTTCTCGTCCAAGGCTTCTTGGATTTTGGCCGCTGTTATGACGTGCGGGGGGAAGCCGTCAAGTACGGTCTGCCATTTTTCCTCTAATTGGGTTTGCCCGTACTCATCCACTTGAGCAAATTTCACCAGCGGCAAAGCTTGGGCGACGCAGGTTGGGAGAACTTTGAACTTGGATTTGATAAGGTGCAGGCAGATTTTGGCGGCCTGAATAATCTTGTTGCAGTAGAAGAGCGATCGCCCTAATGCAAGTTTGCAGTATTCGGCAAAGTCCCGGTACTGCCGTTTATAGAGGCGGTAGCGGCGCACG
>NZ_JAUBPW010000018.1:0-95703 GCF_036700965.1 Microcoleus sp. Pol8_D6
CTAAATCATTTGTGAATTTCTTACTCCCTCCCCAAGGCATCGGGGAGGGTTGGGGTGGGGTAAAAAATTTACGACTCATTTAAAATTGCTATAGTCCTACAGGCACGGGTGCCCAGAAACCGGGTTTTTTGCCCAGAAGACGCCATACAACCCGCAAAAAAAGCAAAAAACCCGGTTTATTTGGTTTTGATGCGTCCAGAACTATTAGAATTAGTGCTAAATTATCAGAGGCGTTCCGTCAGAACGCCTCTACATTCGTTGCGAGCACAGACCAAAAGGTTAGCACATGATTCAGACAGCAGTCACGCCTTTCAAAAACAAAATTCGCTCAGCTTTAACTAAAAAGCAGATTACAGTTTTACAAATAAATCTCGGCAAACGCTGCAACCTCGCTTGCACTCACTGCCACGTAGAAGCTAGCCCGAAACGAACCGAAGAACTTTCCCCGGAAATTTGCGACCAATTAATTGAAATCATTCGCCGCTTTCCTCAAATTCAAACTGTTGACCTCACCGGGGGTGCTCCCGAAATGCTTTACGGTTTTAAACCGCTAGCGGAAGCTGCCAGGGCGGCAGGTAAAGAGGTAATTGTTCGTTCTAATTTGACGATTTACTTTGAAAAAGGTTTTGAAGATATTCCCGAATATTGCGCGCAGCATCAACTCAGAATTGTGGCGTCGCTTCCCTGCTATCAAGCTGACAATGTGGACAAAATGCGCGGCAACGGTGTTTTTGACAGTTCGATTCGGGCGCTGCAAAAGCTAAATCAGTTGGGATACGCAAAAAACCAAAATTTAATTCTCGATTTGGTGTACAATCCACAAGTGCCTGCTACAGACAAGTTTTCGCTAACACCGGAACAAGGCAAGTTAGAGCAAGACTACAAGATTTATTTAGCCGAACATTTTGGGATTTGTTTTAATCAATTGTTCGCGATTACTAATTTGCCGGTGGGACGGACTAAGTTTCATTTGGAACATAAGAAACTTCACAAGCCTTATCTGGGGTTTTTGGAGGATAATTTTAATCCTGGTACTCTGGAACATTTAATGTGCCGTAACGAATTGTCGATCGACTATTTAGGCAATGTCTACGACTGCGATTTTAACCAAATGGAAAATCTGCCGGCGAAAACTGGCAGCGGGGAAAAGATAACTGCTGCTAAATTGCTGGAATCTGGGAGTTTAGATTTGATTCAAGAGGTGCAAACTGCTGCTTATTGTTATGGATGTACGGCAGGTTGCGGTTCTAGCTGCGGCGGTAGTTTGATTTGAGAAAGAAGAAGGAAGAAGGAAGAAGGAAGAAAGAAGAAGGAAGAAGGAAGAAGGAAGAAGGAAGAAGGAAGAAACTATGCTCTTGGGCCCGATTCCCGATTCCCGATTCCCCATGCTTTTGGGCCCAATGCCCCATGCCCATATTATTGAAAGTGGAGAGTTTAGGTAATGAATGATTCGCGATCGCCCGATGAAAATCCGCCACCATCAAATAGGTGGAAGCTGATTTTAGGGATTGGTTTAGCTGTGGCTTTAATTGCTGCGACCAGGTTTTTCAACTTCCAAGGACTTCTGAAAAATGCGCTGGAGTCGATCGCGAGTCTCGGCCCGTGGGGCCCGGCAGCTTTTATTCTAATTTACATTGTCGCAACGGTTCTATTTATCCCCGGTTCTTTGCTGACTCTCGGTTCTGGCGTTTTGTTTGGAGTCGTTGGCGGTTCGGTTTGTGTTTCCATCGGATCGGTTTTAGGCGCAACTTGCGCTTTTTTGGTAGGGCGGTATTTAACTCGCGACTGGGTTTCCAAACAGATAGAGGGCAATCAAAAATTTAAGGCGATCGACTCCGCAGTTGCTTCTGAAGGATGGAAAATTGTGCTGCTGACGCGACTTTCTCCCATTTTTCCGTTTAATTTACTTAACTATGCTTTTGGAGTCACGCAGGTATCTTTAAAAGACTATTTTTTGGCATCTTGGATGGGCATGATTCCCGGAACTGTCATGTATGTTTATATCGGTTCCCTGGCCGGGAGTTTGGCTGCACTCGGATCTAGCGGGCGATCGCGCACTGCTGCTGAGTGGACTCTTTACGGCATTGGTTTGCTAGCAACGATCGCCCTCACCGTTTATGCAACCCGCTTGGCCAAAAAAGCTTTAGACGAAAAAATTTCCCCTTGAAACCCCAGCACAAATTAGAAAAATTGTCAAGAGAGTTTTGCTCATACATTATAATACATTGGTAATCTAAAAAACTCCGTATTTTCTCTGTGTTATTTACAATTATTTTGTTATACAAACGAGATAGATATTAAAGATATCGTAAAGCACAAACCTCAAATAGGTAAATCGAAGGTCGAAATATAAAATTGATGCCAAAATAGAAGGCGAGTGGCCAACCATAAGAAAAATTGTTTGCAATCCGGAATGTAAGTCATATTATTTTAAATTTTAGATTTTAGATTTTAGATTGCGAATGACTGATGACTACGAGGGTTGGAATCTTGGCTACAGTTGCATTCTTTTCTTAAACTGTCTCACTACTTGCCTGATATTAAGTCTGCCGAATGACGAAGACCGTTTGATGAAGTTGACTCTGAGGGAACATTTGATGATGCAAAACCCAGCAAATCAAGCCGGATCTGTGTCTGCACCGCCGCCACAAACAAAAAAGCTGCGCCGCTTTTGGCAAAACATCAGCAATTCGACTCAATCGCGCTGGCAGCAAGCGCACAGTCTTTGGCAACACAGACGGCAGCGCCGCCATTTGCTGACCCTGCTAATTCTGGCCACCACCGCTTTAACCATTAGCACAACTGCTTGCATCAGCTATTTTTTTGTGCGCGGACTAATCCTTGACAATTTAAAGCAAATAGCACTATTAAAATTAGAAAAAGGCACCGATGAAATCGACCGCTGGCTCAGCAGTCGCAAAGCAGAAATAGAAACCATTGCTTACGATCCTACGGTTAGCACTCTCAATTGGCAATTAGTCGAACCCCGGTTGCAAGGAGAAATATACAGATTAAAAGAGTATTTCATCCTGTCATTAACTCAATCGGACGGCTCATTTATCAACACTTTAGGCAACCGCGCGAACAGTAAAGACCGCCAACACTTTCAAAAAGCAATGGCCGGACAGCTCAACGTTTCCGACCCGCTGATCGGCCGCAGTACAAAAGTTTCTACGATTATTATTTCAGCTCCTATTTGGGCATTGCCCCCCGCTCCAAATCAAGTAATGGGAGTCCTTTCGGGCAGCATTAAATTAGACCGAGTAACATCTGTCGCTAACAGCTTGCTGTACGGTTCCGATAGTTATGCTTTTGCGCTCAATTCCCAAGGAGTGCCAATTGTTCATCCCAACAATAACTTAATCGGAAATATCGACCGGGAGGCGCCAAGCTTTTTACAGTCAAAAGACCCCGCACTCTCCACAATTGCGCGGCAGATGATCGACCGCCAGACGAACATCGAACTGGTAAAAATAGATAACAAATGGGTGTATGTGGCCTATGCTCCACTCAAGGAAGTTAACTGGTCAATGGCTTTAGTAATTCCCCGTGAAAATATTGAATCCCAACTGCAAGCATTAAATTTGCTGACCTCCGTAGTCGCCGGACTGCTCATCCCGGCAATGCTAGCAGCAATTTGGCTAATTTACTCCTCCGAAAATAATCGCGCTCAAGCGGAGCGAGAAGCCATGCTCAACCGGATTGCTGGACGCATTCGCGCTTCCCTGGAATTAGACAAGATTGTGCAAAGTACAGTCGAAGAAATAGTAAGTTTGCTGCACCTAGAACGGGCGGCTTTTGGATGGTACAAACCGCAAGAAAAAACGTTACAAATTCTGTGGGAATGTTGTCCATCTGATTCTCCGACACAAGCCATAAAGTTTGAGTCTTACTTTCTCGAAAATGTGTTAGTACGGAGTGGTCAAGGCGAACCAATTATTCTTTCGAGCGACACTTGGGCGAAGGGTGTAACTCAACCGCCGGAACTTAAAGCTAATAGCTATTTAGCCGTACCTGTTCAGACTCAGAACCAGCCGCAGGGTTATTTAATTTGTAGCCATGTTACTCATTGGCTTTGGAGCCGGGAGGAAATCCAACTGTTAAAAGCTGTAGCAGACCAATTGGCGATCGCAATTACTCAAGCTCACCTTTACAGTCAAACCCAAGACCAAGTAAAACTGCTTAATAGTGCCTTAAATGAACTGAAAAAAACTCAAACTCATTTAGTGCAGAGCGAAAAAATGTCATCCCTCGGTCAAATGGTGGCTGGAATAGCGCACGAAATCAACAACCCCGTTAACTTCATTTCGGCTAATTTGCCTCATACCAGCAAATATACTAAAGATTTATTAGAGTTGGTGAGTTTATACAAAGAAGCCTTCCCAGAGGTCCCCCAGGAAATCGAAGATTTTACCGAAGAAATCGAGTTAGAATTTATCGAGGAGGATTTGCCGCATATCTTGGATTCTATGAAAATAGGAACCGAACGCATTCGCAGCATAGTTCTTTCTTTGCGAAACTTTTCTCGCCTTGATGAATCTGACAAAAAGCAGGCGGACATTCACGAAGGTATAGAAAATACCTTGCTGCTGCTCTCCAACCGCATAAAAAATAGAATTTATATAGTTAAGAAATACGGAAAAGTGCCTTCAGTCGAATGCTATCCGTCTCAGCTCAATCAGGTGTTTATGAACTTGCTGAGCAATGCGATCGATGCTTTGAACGAGATCGATCGCCTAGATAAAATTATTACTATTTCCACGGGGGTAGTTCGCGAACATGGGGCTAAATTTCTGAAAGTGGCGATCGCCGACAACGGCCCCGGCATTCCCGACAGCGTTAAAGACCAAATTTTTAACCCATTTTTTACTACTAAAGAGGTGGGCAAAGGCACGGGTTTGGGGTTGGCAATTAGCTACAAAATTGTAGTAGATGGACACGGCGGCAGCATCACAATTTCTCGACCTCCTGGCGGGGGTACGGAGTGTTTGGTAAAAATTCCTATTACTAACGAGAAGTAATACAATTTGAGATTTGAGATTTGAGATTTTCAAATGCCTGATAAAACAAGCTTTTTAAGCTGGTATATAGTTGCATTTTTTGGAAAAACTGGTATAAGAAGGAAGTGGAAAGGAAGCCCACGGATTTTGTAACGGAGGTAAGGGCTAGAAGGAAGAGGGAAGAGGGGCTAAACAGTTTTAATTAATGCTAAGTTGACGGCCGTTGGCTAAAATTAGAAGAGTTTTTGTTAAAGGTGTTTTATGGCTGTTGGCAAGGATACAATTTTCGAGCGCTTTTTGTCGCCCCTGGTTCGACTGGCGATCGACGAAGAAGCACTGAAACGACTATACGAAGGTATCGACTGGGAAACAGCGGGCGATCGCTACCGACAACCCGACTTAGTTTATCCCGAATATTACACCAGCCAAAACTTTCACGGCATTAAACGCGGCTACCTCAACCCCAGTGCCGCCGTTTCCTACGATCCAATCACCCAATATGTTTTGCCTCCCCACGAAACAGTCGTCAGACAAGGCTTAATTGACGCTGTGCGGGTGAAACCGCGCCGAATTATCGATTTGGGATGCGGCACCGGTTCGACAACGCTCATGCTCAAGCAGGCTTTTCCCGAAGCGGAAGTTGTCGGGCTGGATTTGTCGCCTTATATGCTGGTAGTTGCCGACATGAAAGCGCAAAAAGCCGGCTTAAATATCCAGTGGTTGCACGGAAATGCCGAAAGCGTTGCTTTCCCCGATGCCAGCTTCGATTTAGTCGCAGCTTCCTTGCTATTTCACGAGACGCCACCTGCTGTATCGCGGGCAATTTTGCGAGAAAGCTTCCGACTGCTGAAGGTTGGGGGACAAGTGGCAATTTTGGACGGAAATCAAAAAACTTTGCGGCAAACAGAGTGGCTGACTGATATCTTTGAAGAGCCTTATATTAAGTCTTACGCGGCTGGCAGCCTCGATGCTTGGGCGGGGGCGGCTGGATTCGCGGCGGTGCAAACTCACGAACACTGGTGGGTGAATCAGGTGACGCAGGGCGTGAAACCTTTGCCTGGGGAAGATTTGGAACAGGCCAAGGTGGCGAGGGGCTGGAATTGGGGCGATCAAACTCCTGATTTTGATGGCGATTTACCGGGCATTCCAGCTCCCGCTTGATTTACAGAATAACCACCGACTGGAAGTCGGGGCTACACAAATAAAGTCCGCCTTCGCGGACTGAATAATAACTAATAACTAATAACTAATAACTCCTAACTCCTAACTCCTAACTAATGACTCTAAAAGCTGTTTTATTTGATTTTAATGGCGTGATTGTTAATGACGAGCCGATTCACGAGAAAATCATCGATCAATTGATGCTCGATGAAAATCTCCAGCTCAAACGTGGGGAGTTTCGAGAAGTTTGTTTGGGAAAAAGCGATCGCGCTTGCATTACCGAACTGCTCAAGCGCCGAGGACGATATCTAACAGAAACATATCTCGATCGACTGCTGCAGCGCAAGGCCCAAGCTTACAAAGCTCAAATAGATATTTTGGAGAAACTGCCGATTTATCCGGGTTTGGTAGAATTTATTGACAAAATTCGGGTCGCCGGACTGAAAATGGCCGTAGTTAGCGGGGCAATGCGATCGGATATAGAATTGGTGTTAGATCGGGCCGGTTTGGCAGCAAACTTTGAGTTAATTGTCGCAGGCGATGACTTGACGGCGAGCAAACCAGCACCGGATTGCTATTTATTGGCTGTGGAACTTCTCAACCAGAAATATCCCGACTTTAACCTGCAACCGATCGAGTGTTTGGCGATAGAAGATACTTTTGCGGGGATTGAAGCGGCGAAAAAAGCGGGGATTCAGGTTGCGGGTGTGACTCACACTTACCCGTTTCACATGATCCAGCGCCAAGCTAATTGGACGGTGGACTATTTTGCTGATTTAGAGTTGGATAGAGTGGCGGCACTTTGCTCGATCGCTCCCACTGAGCCGGCTGCGGAAAACACTTGACCTTTTTAGCAGTTACGTGCTAGTGTAAGTGACGGTCTGCTAACGTGAGAGCAAGCAAGACCTGTAAGCCTTTTAGATTCGGCAATCCGGCATCTAAAATGCTAAATTAAAACTCAATCAGGGGAATTAGCTCAGTTGGTAGAGCGCTGCGATCGCACCGCAGAGGCCAGCGGTTCGAGTCCGCTATTCTCCATAAATCAGGGGCATTACTACAGGTGACGATCGTACTCAAAGCGAAGTGCGATAGTCACCTGCTTTGATACTCGCTTATTTTGTGCTCTCGACCCGTTTGCTGCCTAAGTTTTAGCATCAATAACTTGTCGAGAGCGAGAAACCCGCTTTGTATTTTGTGCGATCGACCCAGTTGCTGCCTAAGTGGTAGCATCAATAAGATAATTTATGTAAAGAAACCTGGTTTCTAATTACACACTAATTGCTGAAAAGACGTATTTTGGTGTCTAAACCTGGTTTCCCAAAAAAATCCGGTAAGCCCGTGATCCCAACCCTGATGTCATCAGTCAATCTAAAATCTAACAAGGTATCAGCCCGGTTTCTGCCGCAGTTGCCCTCAATCCCCATAAAACATTCACTTTGTCAAAAACAATAAGTTTTGTAGCTAAAAATACAACAGTCTGCTGAAGCTAGTCTTAATATCAAGTCGCTATGTGTTATTATTCTCAATCATCTGACTCATCTATTCAAGAGTAACAAGAAAAAATGACAAAGCGATTCGATCGGCGGAAATTTCTTTTATACGGTTCTGCTACCCTAACATCAAGTTTATTTCTAAAAGCTTGTAGAACTCCCACTCCAACAGCAACTCCCGCAGCTTCTCCCACATCAACAGGAACTACACCAGCAGCAGCCGGGGGCGGAAACACGATCAAAGTAGGAATTTTGCATTCCTTGAGCGGCACGATGTCAATCAGCGAAAAAAGCGTTGTCGATGCCGAACAATTAGCGATCGAAGAAATCAATAAAGCTGGGGGTGTCCTCGGAAAACAAATCGAAGCAGTAATAGAAGATGGCAACTCAGACTGGCCGACTTTTGCCGAAAAAGCCAAAAAATTGATCGACCAAGATAAAGTTGTCACCGTCTTCGGATGCTGGACTTCCGCTAGCCGCAAAGCAGTATTGCCAGTATTTGAAGAAAAAAATCATATGCTCTGGTACCCCGTACAATACGAGGGTCAAGAGTGTTCCAAAAATATCTTCTATACCGGGGCGGCGCCGAACCAACAAATCGAACCAGCAGTAGACTGGCTGCTAGAAAATAAAGGTAAAAAATTCTTCTTGGTCGGGTCTGACTACGTTTTTCCCCGCACGGCAAATACCATTATCAAGGCACAGCTAGCAGCCAAAGGCGGCGAATTAGTTGGGGAAGATTACATTCCTTTGGGCGGGACAGAAGTCACGCCAATTATTACTAAAATTAAGGCAGCTTTGCCAGACGGCGGCGTCATTTTCAATTCCCTCAACGGCGACAGTAACGTAGCATTTTTCAAACAGTTGCAGGGTGCCGGTTTGGGTCCGGACAAATATCCGTCAATGTCTGTCAGTATTGCAGAAGAAGAAGTAAAGGCGATCGGCGTAGAATATCTTAAAGGCCATTACGCCGCCTGGAATTACTTCATGACGGTGGAATCTCCGGCAAATACAAAATTTGTGGAAGCTTTCAAGGCCAAATACGGCAAAGATAGAGTGACAAATGACCCGATGGAAGCAGCTTACATCATGGTTTACCTGTGGAAGCAAGCTGTCGAGAAAGCAGGGACAGCCGACGATTTGGAAAAAGTGCGGGCAGCAGCTTTGGGTCAAACCTTTGACGCGCCAGGGGGCACAGTAACGATGGAAGTTAATCATCACCTTTCTAAATTTGTGCGCTTGGGCGAAGTGAGAGAAGACGGTTTGTTTAACATCGCTTTTGCTACACCAGAAGCAGTGAAGCCGGTGCCTTGGAATCAATTTGTCGCTGAAACAAAAGGCTTTGCTTGCGATTGGTCAGACCCCGCAAAAGGTGGAAAATTCAAAGCTTGATAAGTAGGTAATACTAATTTTGTTAACGTTGGCAACGTATCCTCGATTCCCCTAGGGTATGTCTTTAAACCCGGAGATCCCCCCGGCCCCCCTTAATAAGGGGGGAGTGAGAGCATTCTTTCGTCAATCCCTACTCCCTGAATAAGGGGGAACTGGACTCTTCAAAGTCCCCCTTATTCAGGGGGATTTAGGGGGAGCGAGACTTGGCTACAAGCGAAATATACAGAGGGTTTTAGTTCTAAGTTGACACCAATTGGATAAAATCCGCCCCTAATTATCCGCGAACAAAGTTGACTGACTTGATGCAGGAGTAACAAAAGTGGCGATATTAGATGGTTTATTTAACGGCATTAGCATCGGCGCAGTTTTACTAATTGCAGCCTTGGGATTAGCGATTATTTTCGGGCTGATGGGCGTGATTAATATGGCTCATGGCGAGTTGATGATGCTGGGGGCTTATACAACTTTCGTAGTGCAAAATGTCTTCAAAGGTATCGGAGGATTTGCTTTTGAAACCTATATTTTATTTGCAATTCCCCTAGCTTTTTTAGTAGCTGCATTGGTAGGATTAATTCTCGAACGCGGAGTGATTCGCTATCTTTACGGGCGACCGCTAGAAACTCTGCTGGCAACTTGGGGTGTAAGTTTAATTTTGCAGCAGTTTGTCCGCAGCGTTAGTTGGGTGATGGTAATTGGGATTGCGGTGTTTTGTGTGCTGTTTTTTGGCGGTTTGCGGGTGCTGAAATCTCGCATGGATTTCGATCGCATTCGCAGCAAAATTATCGCCCTAATTTTGCCTTTATCTTTGGCTATTTCCTGGGCGGTGAGCGCCTTTTTAGGACAAACTTACAAACTGGCAGTAACTCAACCTTGGTTTGGCGCTCAAAATGTGGACGTAACTGCACCGCAATGGTTGCGGGGCGGCATACCGCTTGGCAATTTTCAGTTGCCCTACGCCCGAATTTTTATTATTGTCCTTACCGGAATTTGTTTAGCGGGAATTTACCTATTTTTGCAAAAGTCTGTGTGGGGATTGCGGATTAGATCCGTGACGCAAAATCGCAGCATGAGTGCGTGTTTGGGAATTCCTACCGAACAAGTAGATGCGCTGACTTTTGCTTTGGGTTCGGGGTTGGCAGGTGTCGCTGGGTGCGCGATTAGTTTGATCGGTTCGGTAGGGTCGAATACCGGACAAAATTATATAGTCGATACCTTTATGGTGGTGGTTGTGGGCGGTGTCGGCAAGATTGTAGGGAGTGTAGTTGCTGCGATCGCGATCGGCACTGCAAATTACCTCATTGGTTCGGGAACATTAGCAATAATGTTCGCTCCAGTCAAGCCTTTAGCCGACTTCTTCACATTTTTCGCCACAACCAGCATGGCAAAAGTAATGGTATTCGCCTTAATTATGGCTTTTCTGCAAGTGAAGCCGGGAGGGATTTTCCCGCAAAAAGGGCGGACGGTAGAAAATTAACAATTACAACTGCGAGTGTAGCGAAAAATGCAGAAAAAACATCAAAAACCCTGGCTAAAAGAAGCGGCAATTATCAGCGCGATCGCCCTCACATTCATATTGCTCATCCCAGGCATACTCCCCGACGTTCGGCTCAATCAATTAGGGAGATTTTTAGCACTAGCAATTGCCGCCCTCGGCATAGACTTGATTTGGGGATACACGGGTTTGCTTAGTTTAGGGCATGGAGTGTTTTTTGCGATCGGCGGTTACGCTTTCGCCATGCACCTAAAACTGCAAATTCCCCCAACCGCCAGCAGTCAATTGCCAGAATTTATGAACCTCTACGGCGTTACCGAACTCCCCTGGTTTTGGCAACCATTTTATTCATTTCCTTTCTCAGCATTAGCAGTAGTTCTCATCCCCGCCATCTTGGGCGCACTTTTAGGTTATTTAGTATTCCGCAATCGAATTCGAGGCGTTTACTTTTCAATTCTCACCCAAGCAGCAACCATTGTATTTTTCAACTTCTTTAACGGTCAGCAAAAACTGATTAACGGCACCAACGGACTCACCGACTTTAAAACCCTGTTCGGAGCCACAGTCAATGACCGAGATACTCAATATATTTTCTACATTCTCACCATATTATTTTTAGCAGCAACTTACGCCCTCTGCCGATGGCTGACCAGCGGGCGTTTCGGCCGCCTGCTAGTAGCAATTCGCGACGACGAAGTGCGGCTGCGTTTCTCAGGTTACAATCCCACAGGCTACAAAGTTTTAGTCTTTGCAATTTCCGCCGGTTTAGCCGGGATTGCAGGCGCATTATTTACCGTACAAACCGGAATTATTTCGCCAAAAGCAATGGATATTGCCTTTTCAATTGAAATGGTAATCTGGGTCGCAGTGGGAGGTCGCGCCACATTATCGGGAGCAATATTGGGAACACTGCTAGTCAACTTTGGCAAAAGTTTCTTAAGCGAACAATTCCCCGAAGTGTGGCTATTTTTCCAAGGTGCGCTATTTCTCATAGTAGTCACAGTGCTGCCCGACGGCTTAGTCGGATGGATGCAACATCAAGGTTTCGGCCAAATCCGCAGGTTGTTCAGAAGACCGAAGTACGCATCTACTTACCCCAGCCTGGAACAAGACCCCCAAGTGCAGCTCGAAAAAGAAGAACTTGAACATTGAGTGCAAAAATATCGTGTAATTTATAAGTAGGCTGACATAAATAAATTTCACCTACAACAGACAAACAAAGCAATCGCAATAGACTTGACAAACGCTGCGTTTATCTCTGTCTGAGGAAACGTAATATATATGTACCTACTTAGATATTCGTAGCAAGTAGCTTCGTTCTTTAACTTGAGGGGCAACATATGGCAGATATTATTGACTACAAAATCTACGGCGACGATTTGCAACTCATCGAGATTGAACTCGACCCCAAAGAAGGCGTCAGGGCTGAAGCTGGAACCATGACATACATGGAAGGTGACATCCAAATGCAAACATCCACAGGCGGCGGCTTATTTCAAGGTTTCAAACGAATGCTGACAGGAGCGGGTTTTTTCATTACCACCTTTGTCAACGCCGGAAATCGCAAGGCACGCGTCGCTTTTGCCGCCCCCTATCCGGGTAAAGTAATTCCCCTAGATTTAGGCCAACTTGGCGGTAAATTTTTGTGTCAAAAAGACTCTTTTCTCTGTGCGGCCAACGGGATTGAAATTGAGGTAGCTTTCACCAAGCGACTCGGTGCCGGTTTCTTTGGCGGAGAAGGTTTTATTCTGCAAAAATTGCAGGGTGACGGGCTAGCTTTTGTTCATGCGGGAGGAACAATAGTTGAGAAAAATTTGGGAGTTGGCGAAGTGTTGCGAGTAGACACCGGGTGTTTAGTAGCTTTTGCAGCGAGTGTAGATTACGATATTCAGTTTGTTGGCGGGTTTAAAAATGCTTTATTTGGAGGTGAAGGCTTGTTTTTGGCAAAGATGACTGGGCCTGGTAAGGTATATGTGCAAAGTTTGCCACTCTCGAAGTTAGCTGAACGCATTTTAGCAGCCGCTCCACCTCCAATGTCGAGCAGTTCTAGCAGTTTTAGTTTAGAGTAAACTGCCAGCAAAAAGTAGTAAGTATGGTGTCAGCAAAGGGAAAAAATCTCCTTAATAAGGGAGGATATTTGCCTTCGTAACCTACAAGAGGTATGGGTTGTTGTTTATTAGTGAGTGAATTGTTAATTATGAATGGAAAAGTATTAGAAATAGACAACTTGACTGTGAGTTTTGATGGTTTTAAAGCTATCAACGGTTTAAATTTCAGCATGGATGCGGGCGAACTGCGAGTTATTATTGGCCCCAATGGTGCGGGGAAAACAACTTTTCTCGATTCCATTACCGGAAAGGTGCAGCCGACAGAGGGCAGGGTGTTATTTAAGGGACAAAATTTACGGAAGTTGTCGGAAGATAGGATTTCGCGCTTGGGAATTGGTCGCAAGTTTCAGACGCCGCGAGTTTACTTGAATTTAACG
The DNA here is from genome assembly GCF_036700965.1 of Microcoleus sp. Pol8_D6. Lineage (NCBI taxonomy): Bacteria > Bacillati > Cyanobacteriota > Cyanophyceae > Oscillatoriales > Microcoleaceae > Microcoleus > Microcoleus sp. Pol8_D6. Next base: position 13,021 of record NZ_JAUBPW010000018.1, read on the forward strand.
CCACGCGAAAATTTGGAATTGTCTTGCAGCCGCCATAAAAATGTTTTTTCGACTTTGTTCAAGCCTGCTTCTGCTGCTGAAAAACGCACGGTTGCGGGTTTGTTAGAAACAATTGGTTTAGTTGCTAAAGCTGATATTTCGGCGGGTTTGCTTTCTCACGGGGAAAAGCAATGGTTGGAAATTGGAATGTTGGTGGCTCAATCCCCTGATTTGTTGTTGGTAGATGAACCTGTGGCTGGTTTGACGGATGAGGAAACGATGTTAACTGGAGAGTTGCTGATTTCGCTGGCCGAAAGTCATTCGGTGTTGGTAATTGAACACGATATGGAGTTTGTGCGGCAAATTGCGCGGCAGGTGACGGTGTTGCATCAGGGTTCGGTTTTGTGCGAAGGGACTATGGATGAGGTGCAAAATGACGATCGGGTAATTGAGGTATATTTGGGCAAACCGGAAGAGTAAGAAGAAGGAAGTTCGGCAACGGATTTTGTAACGGATGTAACGGATGTAACGGATGTAACGGATGTAACGGATATCAGGAAGAAGGAAGTTCGGCAACGGATTTTGTAACGGATGTAACGGATATCAGGAAGAAGGAAGAAGGAAGAAGGAAGGAGTTATTTGTTAGCTGCTACTAATTCCCAGGCACAATTACCAATTAAAAACTATGCTACAAGTCTCTAATTTGAATGTTTATTACGGCGAAAGTCACATTTTGCGCGATGTCGATTTAAGCGTCATGGCGGGGCAAATGGTTTGCTTGATCGGCCGCAACGGTGTGGGCAAAACTACTATGCTAAAAACGATTATGGGGTTGCTGCAACCGCGCAGCGGCACTATTGCTTTTGGCGGAGAATCTATTGCTTCTAAGTTGACTCATCAGCGGGCTAGATTGGGAATTGGTTACGTACCTCAAGGGCGCGAAATCATTCCACGTTTGACGGTGAAAGAAAATCTATTATTGGGTTTGGAAGCGAAACCAACCAAAATCAAAAATCCTGAAATTCCTGATGAAATTTTTGAGTTGTTTCCGGTTTTGAGAACTATGCTCGATCGCCTGGGAGGTGATTTGAGCGGGGGACAGCAGCAGCAGTTAGCTATTGCTAGGGCTTTGATGGGTGAGCCGCAGTTGCTGGTTTTGGATGAACCTACGGAAGGGATTCAACCATCCATTATTTTAGATATAGAAGCTGCGGTACGCCGCGTAGTTGCGACTAGGGGAATTTCTGTTTTGTTGGTGGAGCAACATTTGCATTTTGTGCGGCAGGCTGACTGGTATTATGCTATGCAAAAAGGGGGGATTGTGGCTTCTGGAAGCACTAGCGAGTTAAGTGATGAGGTGATTCAGAGGTTTTTGGCTGTTTGATTCAGAAGGAAGGCACGACACGGATTTGGACACGGATACACGGATTAATTAACAATCTGGAAATGAGGCAGAGCCTCTAGATATTTATTCCCAGGCAGAGCCTGGGAACAAGGGATTCCGTTCGGACGCCATCCCCACTTTGTTGGACAAGAAGCGATTTCAATCGCGCCGGAAACGAGACTATATTATTGATTTTTTCTGCCGTCGGGCATTGTGGTGCCGGCCATACTTGCTCGATCGATACTAGCGCCATCTATATTAGCATTGCGGAGGTTGGCATCGGAAAGATTGGCATCTCTCAAGTCGGAAAATCGCAAGTCTGCACCGTCTAGATTTGTCTTTGTCAAGTTGGCTTTTCTGAGGTTAGCGTTGCTGATTCTCGCTCCTACTAATTCGGCTCGGCTTAAGTTTGTGCGAGCTAGATTGGTGTTGACAAAATCTGAGATCTCGAAGCGACTACCGCTGAGGTTGGCATCTGATAAATCTGCTCCTGTCAGGATGGGATTTTTTAAGTTAAGGTTAACTAATTTTACGGCTCGGAGGTCGCAGCGGGAGCAGCTTTGAGTTAGCAGCAGCGTTTCGACGTTGGCGTTGATTTGGTCGATTTGTTGCTGGGAGAAATTTTCGGCAAATTCTGGGGAGACGTAGCCGAGCTTTTTGGGGTCGTTTGCTTTTGGTTGGGGTGTTTGGATTGGGGGTGTTTGGATTGGTTGGGGTGTTTGGATTGGTTGGGGTGTTTGTGGTTGGGGTGTTGGGATTGGTTGGGGTGTTGGGATTGGTTGAGGTGTTGGGATTGGTTGGGGTGTTTCTATTTGCCCGATCGCACTTAGTTGCAGCCCCACCTTCGGCAGTTCGATAGTTGCTGCAAAAATTAGTAGGGCGATCGACATTATTGTGAGTTTTTTCATAAATCTATAACTTTTTGTTTGCAAAAATACCATTTATATGGTATAATACCTGGAAAAGTCAACCCCCTACATTTCGCTAAATAGATCAAAATTCAGATAAAAAACTTCGGAACCATCAGGTGCGCGAATTAACTTTTCTATTACCGAAGGCAGTTGCTGTTGACGGTACAATTCGGGAATCTCGCAGAAACTTTCTTCGGTAATTTCTAAAATTTTTGGCATATCAGGAAGGGGAATCCCTAACCGATCGCTTTTATTTAAGGTACAAATAATCAGGTATTTGCAGTCAGCCATGCTCGGACTGCTGGGAAATATTTTGGATAAATTAATTATGGTAATCAGTTCTTCTTGATGTCGCAGTAAACTATTACCGTTAGGTAAAGTGCCGTAGGCATTAAAGTTTTTAACAATGCGCTCCACTCGTTCAATAGGGACAGCATAGTAAATATTTCCAAGTTCAAAGGAAACAAATTTTTTAGGGGCAATTCTAACAGTGGCTTGTTTCTTGCTCCGAAAGCGGCGATTGTAATTGGCGTGAGTCATTCGATTTTAGATTTTAGATTGAATAATTATTTAATTTTAGATTTTAGATTGAATAATTATTTGATTGAAGATTGAAGATGGAAGATTGAAGATTATTTGATTGAAAATTGAAAATTATTGAATTTTATTAGGTGCGTCTGCTGCGTAGCTTCGCACTCTAATTCGCGGGTGGAATTATTGTTTGCCTAAGTTTTGTTTGAGATTAGGGATTATTTGATGGAAATTTGAGATTATGGATTAAATTATTGATTGGTGGATTAATTTGGGGATGGCTTGTAAAAGTTGGGCTTCGCTGTAAGGTTTCGTGAAATATTGATTTGCGCCTAATTCCATTGCCATTTGCCGATGTTTTTCCCCACTACGTGATGTCAGCATGGCTACGGGAATCTTAGCAAACCGCTCGGTCGATCTGATCGATCGCAACAATTCAAATCCATCCATCCGAGGCATTTCAATATCCACGATCGCCAAACTGCAATCAAGACCATTTTGCAACTTTTCCAGGGCATCCACACCGTCTTTAGCCTGTACCACCCGGTAGCGAGCACGAGTCAGCGTCATAGACAGCAACTGGCGAATTGTATAGGAATCATCCACTACCAAAATCTGCGGTGACTGACTCGCACTCGCCGGCATCTCCTTCACTTTACCTGACACAGCGGCGATCGAACTATTTACCCCAGGTTGGGCCACCAGATCATCCACATCCAGAATATTCACCACGCGCCCGTCCCCCAAAATCGTAGTCCCCAAAACGCCGCGAGGCTTGGATAGAGGCGGCGGCAAAGGTTTAACCACAATTTCCTGCTGACCGATCAGCCGTTCCACGGCCACCGCCAGCATTCCTTCGGTAGAAGCCAAAACCAGAACCGGAATTTCATCTTGGGTCAAAGGATCGGGAGAGGGGGCATCCGGCCCGACGACGCTGTATTCGAGCAAATCTTGCATTCTCACCAAACGAATAAATTCCTCCCGCCACCACAGCATCGGCTGATTGCCGGCAATGTGAACTTCCGAGGCTTTAATGTGGAGAATTTCCTCGACTGCATCCAGCGGCACTGCTATTTTATTGTGATCGGTCTTCACCATCAAAGCATCAGTAATCGACAGCAGCAGCGGCAGTTTGATAATAAAACTCGTACCTTTTCCGAGGCGAGAGTCTACCTTCACAGTTCCCCGCACAGTCCGCAAATTTGTTCGCACCACGTCGAGCCCGACTCCCCGCCCCGAAAGGTCGCTGACCCCTTCTGTAGTGCTGAAACCCGGCCAAAACAGAAAATCGTAGAGTTCGGCAATGGAAAATTCTTGAGCTTGTTCCTCCGTAGCCAAACCCTTTGTGACAATTTTACGGCGAATCATTTCCGGGTCAATGCCTTTGCCGTCATCGGCGACAGTAATAATAGTTTGGCCGCCTTGGTGGCGGGCTTCTATTTCTATTTGACCGCTGGCCGGCTTGCCGCTTGCTTTCCGAACTTCGGGCATTTCGATGCCGTGGTCGAAAGCGTTCCTCACTAAGTGTATTAAGGGATCGCGCAAAGCATCGAGCAAACTTTCGTCAATTTTGGTATCTCTTCCCACTAGCAGCAGGTTGACATCTTTATCGTATGTGAGGCACATCTCCCGCAGAGCTCTGGGCAAGTGATCGACGGCGCGACTGAAACTCACGACTCGCAACTGCATGACGCGGCTGCGTAGTTGTTCGGTAATGCGGCGCAGTTGGTCGGTACTGCGCTCGAATTTCATGGCTAAGGTGTCTAATTTGGTGGCGGAGTGAGAAATTGCTTGGGCAGTTTCGATGACTTCGGCGGCTGTCGAGTGGAACTCTGTATAACGATCCATCTCTAAGATATCGAAGTGAGCATGAACCGGAGAGGATTTGCCGTTAGCAATCATGGGCAATTCTGTTTCTGCTGCTGCAAGTTTTACCAATCCAGAGTTCCCGTTTCCCCCTCTCCACTCTGCAAAGCTCAGTCTGTCGTATTCTTCTCGCAACTGACCGCCGAATTGGTTCAAATCTACGATATTGCGGCGAATGCGCTTGACTTCGCCGCGCAGTTCGGATTCTTGAAGTTCTAAATTTGTACGGTTGATGACTAATTCCCCGACTAGATTCACCAATTCAGTTAAACGTTCTAAGTCTACCCGGATTGTCGGCCTTTGCGGGTTGGCGACTGGGAGAGTCGGGGAGGGGGGGACAGTTGGGGAGGGGGAGGGGGAGATTTCCGGGGGAGTCGGGGAGTCGGAGAGTCGGGGGGAGTCGGGGGGAGTCGGGGAGGGGGAGATTTCCGCGGGAGTCGGGGAGTCGGGGGGAGTCGGGGAGGGGGAGATTTCGGGGATGTCGATCGCCCTTCCTTCCAATATTTGTTGGCGTGCGGTTTGCAAGTTTTGGGCGATCGCCCAACCCTCGGATTGCAACCGTTGTAGAGTCAAGTTTGGAGAGTCGATCAAATCTCTGAGGGCGGCGGCGACTTTCCCAAAATCCGGCAATTGCAGCATTCCAGCCAAACCGGAGAGTTGGTAGTAAACCTGCTTGAGGGCGGTGACGCTTGTTGCCAAATCTGCCTCGGGAGCTTGGGAAAGCTCGGTTTCTAGGCGATTGAAGAGTGCCGGCACTTGGTGTTCAAAAATCTGTTTCAGGGTTTCCGGGGCGGTCGATTGGCTGACTGTGGGGACTGGCGACGGTTCTGAGTTGCCGTACTTGGCCTGGAACTGATCGAAAATTTGGGCGATCGCCTCCAAGTTTTCCGTTTGATCCGGAGTTGTCACATCGGAGTGTTGAACTGATTCGATCGTAATCTTTTTGAGAGCATCCACCCCTTGCAGCAAAACGCTCACAGTAGTCGGTTCCAGGGCTGACAAGTCTGTGCGATCGCGCAAAATGACAAAACAGTCCTCCAGCGTGTGAGCCGCCGCCGATACGTTTTGAAAGCCCAACATCGAACCCGCACCTTTAATCGAGTGAGCAGCCCGAAACATTTCTTTAACTGCCGCTTGTCGCTCTTTCAAACCCGCCGATTCCATCGCCAGCAGATTCGTCTCCATTGACTGGAGAAACTCTTCGCATTCTGCGGTAAAAGCATCTATTAATTCGTTTAAATCGTCATCATTCATATTAGTTTGTTGTCTGTTGTCTGTTGACTGTTGGCTGTTGGCAGTTAACAGTTGTCTGTGGGCAGTTTTTTTTATATATGTGTCCCGTTATTTAACTGTAATTGTTGTCAGGGTGGGTTCACGATTATCTATTATAAATTCGCATTCAGGATATTCGTCAAACCGCCCCGGCAACAACGATAGTTATTAGTGATTCGTATAACTGTCAACTATCAATTGTCAACTGTTAACAGTCAACTGAACTAACTGCGGAAATTCGCCACCGACTTTTGCAATTGGCCCAGAGAACCAGACAACTCGTCCAAAGATGCTTTGACATCCGCACCTTTTTGGGCGGTCGTATTCGCAATCTCGTTGACTTGCTGCATACTGTTAGCAATTCCCTCAGCCGAAACAGTTTGCTTGGCAGATGCGATAGTAATATTCTGCACTAAAGCATTCATTTCTCGACTAACTTCGATGATGGCATTGAGGTGAGTTTTAGCTTCGCTTGCCAGCTTAGTGCCTTCCACTACCTCCAGCGTCCCGGATTCCATTGCCTTCATCACGCGGCTGATTTCTTCTTGAATTGTACCGACAATTTCGGAGATTTCCTCCGTAGCGCCGGCGGATCTTTCTGCTAATTTCCGCACTTCTTCGGCAACAACTGCAAAGCCTAAACCTTGTTCGCCGGCTCGCGCCGCCTCAATAGTAGCATTCAGAGCTAATAAATTAGTTTGCGAAGCAAGTTGAGAAATCGAAGTCACAATTTTGCCAATTTGCTGCGAAGATTCGCCCAAACGCTTCATCATTTTCGAGGTAGAGGCGATCGTCAACCGGAGCCCGTTAATGCCTTCGACAGCTCGATCGACCGCCATACCGCCGACTTCAGCCGTTTGAGAAGACTGCTGAGCAACTGTTTCGGCGCGCACCGAAACATCTCGCACGTCGCGGATCGAATTCACAATCCGCTCGATTTCGCGCATGATGGCAGATATTTTTGCTGCTTGAATTTCCGCCTGTTGGGTGAGTTGACTGGTATTGTTAATTGATTCGTCGGTGGCAGATGTTACCTGTTCGGCTAAAGTTTGAATTCCCGTTACCACTTTCCGCAGAGAACCGATTAAGAAGTTGAAAGAGTCGGCGACAGCACCTAAAACGTCGTTAGTCACTTCCGCCCTGACTGTCAAGTCGCCTTGAGCCGCGCCTTTAATTTCTCCCAACAATTTAAGGACTTGCTGCGTCAGAGAATCAGCTTCAGCTTTACGTTCTGCTGCCAATTTTCCTAGTCGTTCTTCTGCTTCTTTGCGCTCGGTGATGTCAAAGCGAATGGCGATATATTTGACTATTTTGCCACTGGTATCAAAAATGGGGGAGATCGTCGAATCTACCCAGTAAAACGAGCCATCTTTGCGTCGGTTTTTGATTTCCCCTTGCCACACCAAACCGCGAGAAAGTGTCACCCACATTTCTTCAAAAAATGATTTGGGATGGTAGCCGGAATTGACGAGGCGGTGGTTGCGGTGCAGGAGTTCTCCCATGCTGTAACCGGAGATTTCAATGAATCTGTCGTTGACGTAGGTAATCATGCCTTGGACATCAGTTTCGCTGACGATCGCCGATTCATCTAGGGCATTTTGCCGCGTTTTGAGTTCTTGCAGCAAGCGTTCCTGTGCCTCGGCTAACTCCTGCATTCGCTGCTGGGATGCTCTTTGTTCAGTGATATTTCGGCAAACGACTACGCCGCCTTTAAGCGCCCCAGTTTCGTCTTTGAGTGGCCGGCCGTTAACTTTCACCCACACACCCTCTGGCTTGCCTGCGTGGCGGGTGAAAATGTCTACGTCGTCAACTACTTCTCCTCGAACCGTGCGCGCTAAAGGTATTTCGCCTGGGGGATAGGGAGTTACGGTATCGGGCAAGAATAAACCGTATTTTGCCGACCATTCGTTGAGAATAGAATCTGTCGCACCCATGCCAAACATATCTTCGGCGGCGGGGTTGAACAAAATAAAATTGCTATTTTCGTCGGCAGCAATTATGCCGTCGCCAATGCTGTTTATTAGCAGTTGCAAGAGATTGCTTTGCTGGCGAAATTGTTCTTCGGAACTCGCTAATTGGGCTGTTGTTGTTTCTAATTGCACCATCGCCTGTTTGCTTTCGGTAACGTCGCGAGCGACTGCATACATGAGCTTTTGTTCGGTTTCAGGTCGCACTTTCCACGACAGCCACTTGTAGGAACCGTCTTTGCAACGGTAGCGATTTTCATAAGACTTTAATTCGGAGCCACTGGCTACTTTTTCCGCTTGTTCTAGGGTAGATTCGCGATCGTCTGGATGGACTAAATCGATATAATAGTTGTCTTCGAGTTCAAGCGCCGCGTAGCCGAGTGTCTTTTCCCAAGACGGATTAATGCGCTTGAATTTGCCTTCAAAATCTATAATACAAATCAAGTCTAGGGAAAGGGTAAAAAATCGATCGCGCTCTTCTTCTGCTTTTTTGCGATCGGTAATTTCGAATACCACACCTCCGACACCGATGGGTTTGCCGTCAGATCCGGGCAAAGGAAAGTATGAGGCTAGCCAATCTCGGATAACGCCCGGTTGGTTGAGAGTTGTACCCGAAACCTCAATGTTTAAAAACGGTTGGTTGGTGACAAGAACTTGCTGCAACATCGGCTCTAGGGTTTCGAGCATTTCGGGTACCACTTCCCTCACCGTCTTGCCGAGGTGTTCGGCAATTGAGGGGCCGGTGGTTTCCGCTAATTTCTCGTTAACTTGCACGAAGCGCAACTGCTCATCAAAAATAAACATTGAGGCCGGGGCTGCTTTGAAAAAGGCGTCAAAGCGGGTTTGACGCAAAACTAATTCTCGTTCTAGGGCTTTGCGATCGCTGATGTCGCGGCCTTCTGGAATTAGCATCAAGACTTTACCACTGTCGTCTGTGATGGGTTTGATCGAGAAGTCAACGGTCGCCACTGCACCGTTGGCAACTAGCACATCCACTTCGTAACGGACTACCTCGCCGGCTGCGGCTGCGGCGATCGCTTCTTGTATCTGTTGCTTGGTTTCTGGGGAAATCTGCCACCACAGGGTTTCGGAAAACGGAGTGCCTATTATTTCTTCGCTCCGCAGGCCTGCGGCGGCCAGGGCTGTTTGGTTGGCTTCCAAAACGGTGCCGTCCGGTTTAAGCAGACCTATAAATTGGAACGATTGGTCGAAAATGGCTCGGAATAGTCTTTCGCGATCGCGCAGCATCTCTTGTGCGCGTTTGCGATCGCTGATGTCGCGAGTAACTGTTGCCAACCCGATAGGCTCGCCGGTTTCTGGGTTTTTGACGGTAAATATGGTGAAGTCAACCGGAATGTTTTCGCCAGTTTGAAAGTTCCTCAAGCGGAATTCACCCTGCCAAAAACCGTCTCGCACAGTAGGCGGCAGGATTTCTTCTTGGAAAAACTTAACATCTTCTGCACAGAAGAACTCATAAACACTTTTATTTTTGACTTCTTCAATATTTGGCAATCCTACTAATTTCATTCCAGCGGGATTCAGGTATGTTGCCTCTCCCTCCAAGGTTGCCGTGCCGATAAAATCTGAGCTGCTTTCTACAATCGAAATCAATCTTTGTTTTTCGATTTCCGCTTGCTTGCGCTCCGTGATGTCGTTGTTAGTTTCTAAAATTCCTTTGGGTTTTCCCTGTTCATCTCGCTGCAAATTCCAGCGGCTGAATACGGTGATTTTGGTGTCAGAATTGGTGGTGTGAATTACTTCTCCTTCCCAATAATTCTGTTCTTCTAACTGTGCCGAGATAGCTGCTAAAGGCTGAGGGAAAATGCTGTGCAATAGAGTATGGGTAATTTTCCCCAAGGCTTCTTTTTTTGTCCAGCCGTACATCCGTTCGGCTCCCTGATTCCAATAATTAATCGTGCCGTCAATATCCCGAACGATCAAGGCGTCGCTGGCGAGGTCGAGCATTTGCAAGTTCTGCTGCAAGGCTTCTTCTGTGCGCTTGCTTTCTGTAATGTTGCGGGCGATAGTTGACAGAAATTCAATTTCTCCCTTCTCGGATTTGTGAGCAATAATTACTTGAGAAACTGGTATTTCTTGGCCGTCTAAAGTTCGCCACAGTGCCTCACCGCTCCACGCCCCCTCCCGGCAAGCTGCGGGGATGCCGACGTTGAGAAGAGTGTCGATACTTTTGGGCGATGTCAGGTCGGAAATGCTGAATCCGGCTAAATCTGCGTGCTCGCCAACTCTCAACATTTCTCTGGCTGCGCGGTTGAGATAAATGGTGTGCTGTTGGGAGTCGGCGATGCCTACCCAGTCTGTTGTCGTTTCTAAAATTGCTTTGAACCGCAATAGTTCTTGTTCAGATTTGCGACGCTGTGTGATGTCGCGCGCGAAGCCGAGCATTCCTAAAATGTTGCCTTCTGCATCTTTGAGGGGCAATTTCTGGGTGTCGAAGGTGTGTACTTTGCCGTCGGCTAAGGTGCCTAAGTCGTTGGAACCGGGCGCGAGGTGCTTGTCTGCCCGGAAGTTTTGGATTTGGTTTTGGGAATCGGTTTCGGCGTGGAAGTTGGGGAAGATTTGATCGACCGATATGCCTATTTCTGCGTCGTCTTTGCCGAGAATTTCTGCTTGAGTTTTGCCGAAGGCGGTGGCGAAACCTGCATTGACTAGGGTATAGCGCGAGTTTCGATCTTTGACAAAGATGCAGTCTGGCGTAGCGTCAATGACTGTCCGCAGCAAGCTTTGGGAGCTTTGTACTTCTGCGAGTGTGTGCCGCAGTTGTTCTTCCATTTGCACGCGCTTGGTGATATCTCTCATTGCGGAAACGAGAAATTTCCTGCCGTCGGTATCTACAAAAATAGATTTTTTGGCGGAGAGAAAGCGGGTGTTTCCTGCTGGATCTTGGATGGTTTTTTGGACTTCGCTGCTGGTATTTGTCAAGAAAACTAATTCGTCTTTTTCTCGATATTTCTCTGCTTCCTCTTTGGGCAAAAACTGGTCGTAGCATTTGCCAATTAGTTCTTCTCTGCTGTGACCTATGTATTGACAAAAGGCATCATTTAATGTTATCCAGCGGTGCTGTTGGTCTTTGACGTAAAGCGGGTCGGGGATGCTGTTGAGGATGTTGTTTAAGAATTGTTCTGAGGCTTTTAATTGCTCTTGGGCTGCGGTGCGATCGAGAATTTCCTGTTCCAATTGTGCGTTAGTTTGCAGTATCTGCTCGGTTCTTTCATTCACTCGCTGCTCTAGTTCTGCGCTTAGCTGCTGCAAGGCGGCTTCGGCCTGTTTGCGCTTGGTAATCTCCCGGCCTTCTGCGAGTATTTGAAATACTTCTCCTGTTGCATTTAACAGCGGCTTAAACGACAAGTCAATTACTGTTACCTGGTTGTTAGCTCCGGTGATTTCGTATTCTTCCCGGACAAAATTCCCGACCGAAACTTGTTGAATGTTCGTTTTTAGGCGCTGCTGGTTTGTTGGGGATGATGCCCAGCCTGGTGTCAGCCAAAATTTCATTCCCAGCACTTCTGATGCTGGGAAATCGCCCAATTTTAGCGCTGTCTGATTGGCTTCGATCAGAGTACCGTCTGCATCCAATAATGCGATCGCTTGAAAAGCTTGGTCGAAGATTGCGTGAAATCGCTGGGTTGTTTCGCTCAGCGCTTGTTCTGTTTCTTTTTTAGCGTTAAGGATACGGGTGGAACCTACTAAGAAGCCGTAGCGGTTGGACAAACTCAAAAAAGCGATCGCCGCAATGACAGTGATCCAATCGAACACAGTTTGCACCACCGGAGAGTGCGGCAGTCCTAGGTATTCGGCGGCGTGGCCGCTGTGGCCGAAAGCGCAAGTCCAAAATATGCCTGCTGTGACTGTGGCGAAGATGTCGAACCCGAATTGACGGTTTCGCCACAAACCTAAGCTGATTAGCCAAGCGATGGCAAAGTAACATCCAGAAATGATGACATTAGCCGCCCCAGCTACCAGCGATGGGGACAAGTCAGGCAATGTCAGGGTGAAAGTTGTTGCGAGCCAAGTATAGAGAAGTTTGATCATAAGATTAAGGATTGGCAAATCGGATGCGGGCGATCGTTAGTTAAATTTATAGATGCAAAGCCGTTGCAGACTTATGTGTATGGCGGATTTTTACCAGCGTTCGGAATGGGCGATCGCTTCTACATCGACAATCATTAGCAAGCGTCCTTCGGAATTGTACAGACCTTTTAAGAATGGAGCTAGGTCGGGACTGACATCTAGTGCTGAGACAATGCGATCGGGATTGAGAGGTAAAACTCCTTCGACGCGGGAGACGGCTAATCCCAGGCGCATTTTCGACAACAATCTCACGTCTCGTGGATCAGGCGCTTCTACCACTAAGATGCGGCTGTTTGGGTGGTAGGTGTCAACAGACTCAATACCGACAAACAGTCCAAAGTCTGCTGCTGCTAAGATTTCGCCCCGCAAGTTGGTTAATCCCAGCAAAAATGGCTGGGTATTGGGAACCAGGGAAATCGGTTGTTCCTTGAGTGAAAGGACTTCCCGCACTGCATCTAATTCTATGCCGAATAGACTGCCTCCTTGACCGAACAAGAGAAATTGCTTTGTTGCACTTGTCTGATTCCCCCCAGCGGGGGGAGCCGTTATTTTCATGGCTTATTTTTAGTTTATAGTGTAGCTTACCAATTAGAGTTTTGCGACCCTAAAGCCGATCGCCGATCAAGTTTTTCAGCATCACTTTGGGTGCCTCAAATGTTTCCGTTAAATAAATCGCGGCTGGGCAAATAAGCAGGTTTCTATCATTAAACATAAACTTTTATGGAATTCAAAAACCCAGTTAATTTTAAAAAAACAGGGTTTGTCGGTATAATCTTTTTTGGGAAGTGGCCGATCACTTTATATTCGGCTTACGCGGAAAGCAAGCGCTGCACTATGTGGACGAGTTGCTGAGGTTCAAAGGGTTTGCTGACGTAAGCGTCGGCCCCTAAATCAGTTCCCCAAGCTTTATCGATCTCGGTGTTTTTATGAGTACAAAATACTACGGGCAATTTTGCAGTTGTGCGATCGCCCCGCAATTCTCTGATCACTTCAAACCCGTTCATTCGTGGCATCACTACATCTAAAACGACCAAAGCCGGAGGAGTTTTGCGGATCATGGCGATCGCTTCTTCGCCGTCGCCTGCCCGGATCACATCCAGTCCGGCATCTTGAAGAATGCGGCAGATGATTTCTAGTTCGCTCTTTACGTCGTCCACTACTAAAATTTTTGACATAATTCCACACTTCCTTGCTGTTACTGACAGCGGACTACGTTTATTCAGAAGCTGGCGCGACCGGCGGCGATGGGACTATACCGCTTTGCGGACAAATTAATGTACTTCTAAATACAATATAGCCGATCGTATGGCTGAAGGTTAGCTGTAAGCGATAAAAAGCGATAAAAATTTACTTTGCTAACGGAATCGCTCTGAATAAATTAATCGGCAATTAGTCATTGATTTTTGGTGATTCGCTGTGTTGAAACCAACAGCTCTTAGTAGAAGGAGCGCTTGGGGTACTAAAGCGATATTTTCTACGTATATTTTTGAAATTTGTTCCCAACTATCTAGTTAATTTCATTGCCTAAATAATGCTAGTTAATGGATTTAATTGGCGTCAATAACAGTCACTTAAAAGTAGCTATGGCGGGGTAAATTATGGTATTGAGAAAAACTTTGTTCACTTAATATACAGCGCTATATTTCTGAGCTAGCGCTATTTTGTAATTAATAATACAAGCTTAATTTTAGGAGGGTAACAATGACATTTAAAGAATTTTATTGTCTGTAATTTATAATTCGGGGGCAAAATAAATTGACCGCGCGATAGTCCCATTTTACCCAGTAGAGGAGTGTTGAGTTCACCAAAACTACTGCCAGCAGGCGATACCAATCCTTGAGCTTGATTGTGAACCCCGCCGAAAAGACTGCTGGAAGATGCGGTCAATCGATTTTAGATTTTAGATTTTAGATTTTAGAATTGAAGAAAGTGCTCGCACTGATAAATCCGGGGGCGGGTGATGAGCAGTCGGAGCTTTTTCCTCGCTTCACGGATGAATCCGGAGGCCCCAGACGACATTGCTTGATTGTCAAATTAGTCGGCGAGGGAGAGACGGCGATCGGCTATAATAAAGGGCTAGAGGAAAAGAACACCGAAAACCCGAAAATATGGTTGCCATCCAAAGAAATCTCAACATTGCCGCCCTAGAAGCAGAATACAGTCAAAAAACACCGCGAGACATTCTCAAATTTGCCCTTGAAAATTTTGACAATATCTCCATTTCTTTCAGCGGGGCTGAAGATGTAGTTCTGATCGATATTGCCTCAAAAATTACCAAGAATTTCCGCGTTTTCACCCTAGACACCGGACGATTGCACTCGGAAACTTATCAGTTTTTGGATCAAGTCAGAAAACATTACGGCATTAAATTAGAAGTAATGTTTCCCGATGCAGCCGAAGTACAAGCCCTAGTAGAAGAAAAGGGATTGTTTAGTTTTTATCAAGACGGTCACAAAGAATGCTGTGGCGTGCGGAAAGTCAAGCCGCTGCGCCGCAAATTGAATACTCTTGATGCTTGGATTACCGGTCAGCGGAAAGACCAAAGTCCCAGTACCCGCAACGGTATTCCGGTTATTGAAGTTGACACTGCATTCTCAACTCCTGACCATGAATTAATTAAATTCAACCCCTTAGCAAACTGGTCTTCGGCAGAGGTTTGGGAATACATTCGCGCTTTGGATGTGCCTTACAACAAGTTGCACGAACGCGGTTTTGTAAGTATTGGTTGCGAACCTTGTACAAAGCCGGTATTGCCGAACCAACACGAACGCGAAGGTCGCTGGTGGTGGGAAGAAGCGACCGTAAAAGAGTGCGGTTTGCACGCTGGTAACGCCCAAAAATAGTAAATCACTTAGTAGGGTGCACCTAGCGCACCCTACTATTTGTTTGGTGCGCCTAGCGCACCCTACCCAAGAATAAATGCACTTCACAACATAAATAGTAGCGGAAGAATTCGCAATTAAAATAAACAGAAATTACGCTGAGCTTGCCCTTGAACTTTGATAAAATGATCGACAGTCAGAATAAATAGTAGCGGAAGAATTCGCAATTAAAATAAACAGAAATTACGCTGAGCTTGCCCTTGAACTTTGATAGAATGATCAACATTCAGAAAAGTTTTTAAAGCAGGTACTATTATGCTTGTCTCAACTCGCGAATTGCTGAACACGGCCCGGAGAAAGGCTTATGCGATCGGCGCTTTTAACGTCTACAACCTCGAAGGAGTAAAAGCCGTCATCAATGCCGCCGAAGCGCTGGACAGTCCTGCGATACTGCAAATTCACCCCAGCGCCCTCCTATACGGAAAGTCGCCTTTAGTCGCGCTGTGCATCAAAGCTGCCCGCACATCTTTAGTACCGATCGCAGTACACTTAGATCACGGCACCTCAGAAAAAGACATTCACATCGGTCTAGCCGCCGGCATTAAATCAATTATGGCAGACGGTTCTCCTTTGCCCTACGAACAAAACTTAATATTTACCCGGGAAATGGCTAAATTATCCCACGCTAACGGTGCGGCAGTTGAAGCAGAAATCGGCAGAATTAGTGGCAGGGAAGAAGGTTTGACAATAGATGAGAAAGCTGCAAGGATGACCGATCCACTAGCAGCAGTAGAGTTTATCAAAGAAACTAAGGTAGATTTTTTAGCCGTAACAATTGGTAACGTTCACGGCAAATATTTAAGCCAACCCAAACTCGATTTTTCGCGTCTGGCAAAAATCCGGGCTGCTGTTTCAGTGCCGTTAGTGATGCACGGGGCGAGCGGTTTGCCGAACTCAATGATTCATCAATGTATTAAATTCGGAGTATCTAAATTTAATGTGAATACGGAAGTTCGCGAAGCTTATATGGACGTATTAAAAACTAACATTTCTGAGCCACATCCGGATTTGTTGGAAATAATGGAAAAAGCTATCGATGCCATGCAATCGGTCATTTCTGACAAACTGCAACTTTTCGGTTCTGTCGGTAAAGCTTATTTGCATCAATCTCCCTACGCGGATGACTTGACTGCCAAGAGTACGAGCAACAAACAAATAAGCCGCAACCAATCAAGTTTTGATCAAATGTTAAAGCCTGCGTATAGTGAGGCCTTCAGTCTTATGTTGAAGTAAAAAAAAACTAACGTCCTGACGGCGAACCAGTTTTTAGTCAGGACTTTAGTCCTCTTTAACCGTTTAAAAATTTATCAGGATCGATGCCAGATTCCCGCAGCCGCCGAATTAAAGACTGCTATTGAGCTTCCGCTGACTCAGCCCGCTGCCGTTTCTGTTCCGCTTCAGTGAGAATCCAATTATCATCAACATCATACCAGCGCAACCACAGTCGATCAATTCCCTGAAACTCCCCTTGCCACAAACCCAAGCCCAAACTTAGGTCAGCAATCCACACTCGCGACTCTGGCAATTCTAATTCTTGATAGTGTCCGCCCTTCAATTAAAACACTCGCAACCTGTTAGTATACCGACTGAAAACGGCATAAATAGGAACCCGCAAAATCTGCTCGTAAACCTCCCATTTTCTAGGCAGTTCCTCCTTCGTCTCGGCCTCCAAAACTTGCCCGTTACCCGCAGTGTTTCCCGACTGAGGTGGCAACTTTTCCTCATCGGTATTGTCGCCTAAATCTTCTTTTTCCGTTCCCGGCGAAAGCAGTTCTACAATTACAAAAGGATTCACGCCTTCCTGCCAAGTAACGTAACTCATCCGCAGTTCGGACTGATCGTAAAGTCGGGGAACTCCCACAACTCCAAACCAATCCGGCCGCTTGTGCCACAGAGTGTGATGCACGTCATAATAAAGGTTCATGTCGGTGCCGCTAAATATCTCAGAAGCTGCATAATTCCGAGGCCGAAACGTCAGGCTCAACAACTGCGGCTGCAAATCGTGAAATTCGTCAGGCAAACCAGGTTCCTCCGGGTCTTCGCTGGGTAAATCGTACATCGTCGGCAGCGTTTCTCTGGGCGATCGCGGCGGATCGGTTTGCGGCACAGGATATTTAAAAGGAAACATATAATATTGAGAAATGACTGCATTTATGCTAACATCATTTTAATACTTGCAGGACGAGCGCCAACACCCTGTAAAACGTTTATTTCACACTTTTCTTCCTCTCTTCCGTGAAGTCAATCTCACCTCTTAAATCTCAAGCGACCGATCCGAAATTCTGCACTATGATCGACATTCCTCAACTGATTGCTCAAGAACTTTCCATTAATCTGTCTCAAGTCAATAATGCTCTGGAACTTTTCGCAGAGGGAGCAACAATTCCGTTTATTGCCCGCTACCGCAAAGAACGCACGGATTTGCTGAATGAAATTCAGTTGCGGGATATCTCCGATCGCTTCACCTATCTGACGGAAATTGAAGAGCGCAAAAAGTCGATTCTAGATACGATTAGCTCTCAGGGAAAACTCACTGAAGAACTGCAAGCAAAAATCGAATCGTGTTTGCAAAAAAACGAACTAGAAGACCTTTATCTGCCTTACAAACCAAAGCGGCGGACGCGAGCGACAATTGCTAGGGAAAAAGGTTTGGAACCGCTGGCGAATTTTATCAAATCTCTGAACTTGCCAACGGCTAAACCAGCCGATTTTGAGGCGGAAGCAGCTAAATACATTTCGGAAGAAAAGGGAGTAAAAACAGCAGAAGAAGCTCTCAAAGGTGCTGCGGATATTTTGGCGGAAGCGGTTTCGGAAAAAGCAGAATTGCGGGCTTATTTGCGAGAGTTTTTGATGAAAACAGGAGTTTTTGTCTCGAAAATTAAAGATGATTTCCCGGAAGGAAGCACTAAATTTGAAATGTACCGCAATTACCAAGTTGCAGCCAGAAGCGTTCAATCGCACAATATGTTAGCGCTGTTTCGGGGGGAAACGGAAGGGGTTTTAGATTTGGAACTGGCTTTTGATGAATCCGCAGTGATGGCTTATTTGGAAGCTCAGGAAATTAGAACTAGGATACCGGAAGTTAAAGAGTTTTATCGATCGACCTTGAAGGATGCCTTCAACCGACTGATGAAGACTTCGTTAATTACAGAAGTACGATCGCACAACAAAGCCGTCGCTGATATCGAGTCCATCGCCACTTTTGAAACCAACCTGCGCGAGTTGCTGCTGTCGGCGCCGGCGGGAATGAAACCCACCTTGGCGATCGATCCGGGATTTCGCACGGGCTGCAAAGTTTCCGCCCTCGATGAAACCGGGCAATTTTTAGAATATCAAGCCATTTTCCCCCACCAAGCGGCCGCTCAGAGACAGCAAGCTGGTAAAATTGTCAAGCATTTAATTGAAAAATATAAAATTGAATTAATCGCGATCGGCAACGGTACAGCTTCCCGCGAAACAGACGAATTTGTTTCGGAAGTTTTGGCAGAAATGGACAGGAAACCGATTAAAGTCATGGTGAATGAATCCGGTGCATCGATTTATTCAGCAAGCGAAGTGGCGATCGCCGAATTTCCAGATCTCGACATCACCGTTCGTGGCGCAGTCAGCATCGGACGGCGCTTGCAAGACCCCCTCGCAGAACTCGTGAAAATCGACCCAAAATCAATAGGAGTCGGTCAATACCAGCACGATGTTGACCAAAAATTGCTCAAAAAGAAACTCGACGAAACAGTCGAAAGCTGCGTTAATTATGTCGGAGTAGACTTAAACACAGCCTCGAAAGAACTGCTGACATTTGTATCAGGAATGACGGCAACAGTTGCCAAAAATATCGTTAATTACCGCAACGAAAATGGCGCTTTTAAAAATCGCCGCCAACTGCTGAAAGTTCCCAAACTTGGCCCAAAAGCTTTTGAACAAGCAGCCGGATTTCTCCGCATTCGCGGCGGCGAAAACCCCCTGGACAATACCGCGGTTCATCCCGAAAGTTATCCTGTCGTGCAGGCGATCGCCAAGGATTTAGACTTGCCGCTGACAGGAATAACACAAATATCGGAAAAAATCAAGACTGTAAACATCAAGAAATATGTCACAGAAAAAGTCGGTGAACCGACACTCCGAGACATTATTTCCGAACTAGAAAAACCGGGAAGAGACCCGCGTGCCGAGTTTAAATATGCCACTTTCCAAGCAGGAATTAAAGAAATCTCCGACTTGCAAGTTGGGATGGAATTGGAAGGCATAATCACGAATGTAGCTAACTTTGGAGCCTTTGTTGATGTGGGAGTGCACCAAGATGGTTTGGTTCACGTTTCTCAATTAGCCGATCGCTTCGTAGATGATCCCAAACAGATTGTCAAAGTCGGACAAGTTGTTAAAGTGCGGGTTTTGGAGGTGAATGAGAAGTTAAAGCGGGTTAGTTTGACGATGAAGCTACAAGAAAAACCGCAACCGCAAAATGGCAATAGTGCGAGGCTTCCGGCCCCGCGCCGACGTTAAAAGTTTGGGGGAAAGGTGAAAAAGGGCGATGGCGTCCCGCCCCGCAAGCTACGGCTATAATACAATACGCTTGGGATAAGAATAATCTGATTTCGTTTCACAAGTCTGGAACTCTCATAAATGCGTGGAATGAAATTCGTCTGAAAGCGCTAACCCAAGCGTATTGCTCTATAGATGCTCTACAACAGAACAGTATCAAGAGCGTCCTCACCACCAGTGAGCGCAATGATTTGAGCAGTATTAATGTATGCAACATTGGTTTGGGCAACAGTCGCTAACCCCGTAATCGAGAGGGGACTTCCTGCCAGAATAGTGGGACTGCAATCAAACCAGTTATCAACTGAATGCCACCAAAGATAGCGAGAGAAGGCCCAAATCCAAAGCGCAGTAGCTCTCCAAATATGAAACTGCCTACACCAAATCCAGTAAAGAGAGTAAATACCTTCAGTCCCATCGTTTGCCCCAAATTGTTGTCATCTCCGAGATCCGTCACAATTCCGACAAACAACGGTTGAGTCAGGTCATACCCTAAAGACAAAATAAGAACTGCGATCGTCGTTCCCATTGGCGGAATCTCAAAAATCATTGCAATTCCAGCCACAGCAGCCATTACCAACCCTGCTGGAACGAGCCAACGCCGTCCCCACCGATCAACAGCTTGACCAATGAAAGAACTCAGCAATAAACCGGGAATGCCGTACCCAAGAATGTTTAACCCAATGCTCAACGCATCCATGTTGTACCGTTGCGATAAATACAACCCTAGCCATGTATATACCCCAGAGTGGTAGATACCATTCCACAGAACATAAGCATATGTACGCTGCCCCCGAAAGGTGGCTAATATCTGGCTGTATCCCCTAAAGATTTGGCGAATAGGCGGTAATTTGGTGACTTTTGGTGTATCAAATAAAGAGCCGTAAGGATGAAGTCGCCAAAGCACAACAGCAGCAAGCACAGCAGTACCTAGAAAGAGCGATCGCCAACCTACAAATGGCTCAAGAATCGCTCCCCCCGCAGAGCCTGCTGCCATCCCCCCTTCCATTGCTGCAAACACCAATCCTAGCTTGGCACCTCGCTGATCAAACGGGAATAAATCGCCAATTAAGGCGAAGGTAAGGGGAATCACACCACTGGCTCCAATCCCGGTTAATAGCCGCCAGGTTGCCATCTGCGAAGCATTTTGAGCAGTGGCAGTTAAAGCCGTGAAAATGACAAAAAGAGCAAGCGAGATGCGAATAATAGACCATCGACCAAAGCGATCAGACAGGAGGCCGAAGAATAATGCCATCAGTGCATAGGACAGCATATAGGCTGGAACGATAAAGCCGATTTCCTGAACCGGAACATTAAAAACTTCAGCCAAACGTGGAATCAGGGGAGCAATCATGTACCCCTGTAGAAAAATTAGCCCCGCAGCGATCGAAAGCCAGGAAAACAGGTCTTTATGCTGCTTTAGGCGAATCGTGGCATCGGCTGGTTCGGTATGAGGGTGATTAAAAGATTCTTTGAGTTTCGGCATGGATTTAAGAGATTTCAACTCATATCACATTTCACAGACGACTAAAATCTGAGAACTTAGCTGGAGTCCCAACGCCAACAACCAAGGGCGATGGAGTGGTGAAAGCTTGGAATACCTTCTCAACTCTGGAGGTTACAAATTTTGTAGGTAAGGTGTGGAATCTAGCCCTGAATGTCAGGATAACTTGATAAATGTCATGATTTATACAAAAAATGTATATTTAGATACAGAATTTTTTATAAGACTTATTAGTTGAGGCTATCAACAAAGCTAGGATTTACGCATTCAAATTGGAAATTCTGGACAGGCTAGAAGCCCGTCCCACAGGAGTTTTATTGATTTTTGACACACAGTTTAAATGTAGAACAGCTTAGGACTTACGCATTGACAGAAATCTTTTAATCCCACAAAGTTGTTTGTTTGATGGCTCTGCGATCGCATTCAATTTGCCCATGAATCGAATGTGTGGCGAGAAAACCTACACATTAAACAATACAGTTCAGATAAGAATAATCTGATTTCCTTTCACAAGTCTGGAACTCTCATAAATGCGTGGAATTAAATTCGTCTGAAAGCGCTCACCCAAGCGTATTGGGCTATAATTGTGTAATCCTCACCAACCTTAAAATTATATGGTTGCAAGTAAAAGCGACACCTACGTCTCTCCTAAAGATTATTTAGCAGCCGAGAAAGTCAGTCCGATCAAACACGAGTACAGGCAAGGTGAAATCTATGCAATGGCAGGGGCAAGCAAAGCTCATGTCATCATTTCGGGAAATGCGTTTGCACTGTTGAGAAATCATCTTCGGGGGAGTGGCTGCATAACTTATATGGCAGATATGAAAGTTCTGATTGAGGCATCAAATTTCTATTACTATCCCGATGTAGCGGTTAGTTGTGATGAACTGGACAGAAATGCTGCTGAAGATTTTATTCGCTACCCGCGCTTAATTGTGGAAGTTTTATCGCCGACAACAGCGGCTTTTGACAGAGGCGATAAATTTGCTGATTACCGCACTTCTGAAAGTTTGCAAGAGTATGTATTAATCAATCAAGAAAGAGTTAGTGTAGAGTGTTTTCGCCGGAATGCAGAGGGTTTGTGGGTGCTTTATCCTTACACTCAAGGACAAGAAGTTCAGTTTGCTAGCGTTAATTTTAGCTGTGCAATCGAGACATTTTATGAAGATGCGATCGAGATTGGTTGATTTTTATTACTCCAGAATCACTGGAATAATTCGGAATTAGATATTGAGATGATTGAACCGCGAAGACGCTAAGGACACGTTGGGCGAAGCCGTTCCCGAAGGGTAGGAAGAGAAAAGAAAAAGAAGCTGGTAATTGCTATTTTTTCTTGGTGGCTTTCCAAGTGCCGCCGTAGAAGTAAAAAGGATTGTTTTTACTTACCGATTCCCAACATTTAAGACACAAAAAAAACCACTGCCCCGACTCGTCATACCGGGCGCGGTAGAGAGTCGGGGCAGATTGGGAACAACGATCGCAATATTTGATTCTGATTGCCCTGGCCATTGTTACTCTGTTTTAAACAATAACGGACTCTTGAGGGCGGGCAAATATCATGCGGCCAGCGCTAGTTTGCAGGGCGCTGGTGACTACGACTCTGGCTTCGCCACCGACATAGCTGCTGCCTGCTTCTACGACAACCATTGTGCCGTCATCCAAGTAACCGATTCCCTGAGAGGGCTCTTTGCCTTCTTTGCGGATTTTTAGTTCGATCGTATCTCCCGGCAAATAAGTCGGGCGCACCGCATGAGTCAAATCATTGATATTCAAAACCGGCAGTTTTTGGACGGTAGCTACTTTCGATAAGTTGTAATCGTTGGTAAGTAAAATGCCGTCGATATCCAAGGCGAAGCGGACTAATTTGGCATCGACTGTGGCAATATCTTCGTAGTCAGCCGAGTGAATTTGAATCCGTTCTGGATATGTTTCTTTGATGCGGTTGAGTACATCTAAGCCACGGCGTCCGCGCACTCGCTTTTGATCGTTGGCTGAATCAGCTACCAGTTGCAGTTCTTGGAGCACGAATTGCGGCACGATAATTTGACCTTCGAGGAAACCTGTTTCTAGCAAGTTTTCAATTCTGCCGTCAATAATGCAGCTAGTATCGACAACTTTGGCAGTTGCTGGTTTGAAAGTACCTTCGGTTAGCAACACCGTGTCAAAGCTTTTGGGGTTGATCAGTCGCAAGAAAGCGCGGCCGTGGGTGTCGGTCAAACTGACGCCTGTGAAGCCAAACATGACGCTACCCAAGACTGCGACTAAAGGTTTGATGAAACCGAACTCGCGGGGAATTGGCAGGAGGAACAGCGGAGCCAGCATTAAGTTTGCTACTAGCAGTCCGATGATTAAGCCGATCGCCCGCGTCAGCAGCATCTCCACCGGCATATCGCGGACTTGTTTTTCCAAGCGCCGATAGGTTGTTTGAGCAACTAATCCCATCACGAAGCCGATTAATGCTCCAAAGGAACCTAGTACAGAACTTAAACCTTGTATATTTGTAACTTGCTCCAGCAGCTCGCTCGGCAGGAGTTCGACTCCGTAATAGCCGATGCCTCCGCCTGCGATTATGAATGAGATTATTATGATTGCGTCTAGCATTAGTTCTAGGTTAATGAATTTATTCACATTATATCTTTGCAGTGCTGATACTTGTTTTCATGCTTTGGTGGGATATCGCCCTATTTACTCCGGGATGTTCATAAACTTATATTTCGCGGTTGTACCCTTTGGGGGATGTGCCAGGGAGGCGCTCGGCATTTACCACGCCGGGCCCAAAGCAGGCAAGAGGTGCGAATAGACCGCCCTGCGGGCTGTTCGAGAATTTTGGTGGATTAAAACTGGTACGAGGTTAAATTAAAAGAGCCGTAGCTTGCGGGGCGGGACGCCATCGTTCGCAACGCTTTTTTTGGAATAAAATGTCATAATATACATAATTATTCATGATTGTTTAATTAAAACTTTAGATTTGAAGTGGCGCTTTCGGCTTGAAATGTAATGAACCCTACCACAGATTATTTAACATTTGAATTTAAAAAAAGTGTGCAAGCTACAAATTCCGGCATTCCCAGTTCGGCTTACCTGCACATACCTTTTTGTCGCCGCCGCTGTTACTACTGCGATTTTCCGGTTTTTGTGGTGGGCGATCGCAAAAATGGCGAGAATTCCGGCACAATTGTGCAATATGTTGCTGTACTGTGTCAAGAAATTCAAGCAACTAAAAATTTAGGCGCATCTCTGAAAACAGTTTTTTTTGGTGGCGGCACGCCTTCGCTGCTTTCTGTGAGTCAGTTGAGCAATATTTTAGAGAATCTCGACGGCAAATTTGGCATTGCTGCTGAGGCGGAAATTTCTATAGAAATAGATCCGGGTACGTTTACTTTAGAACAGTTGCGGGGATATGCAGCGGCGGGAGTAAATCGAGTTAGTTTGGGAGTGCAAGCTTTTCAAGATAAATTGCTGCAAGCTTGCGGGCGATCGCACTCTGTCGCTGATATTTTTGAAGCAGTAGAAATAGTGCGATCGGCTGGTATTGTCAATTTTAGTTTAGACCTAATTTCGGGACTGCCACACCAAACTTTAGAAAACTGGGAAGCTTCCCTGAAAGCGGCGGTGGAAATTAGCCCGACTCACCTGTCGAGTTACGACTTAATTGTTGAGCAGGGAACTGCTTTCGGGCGCTACTTTGAAGCAGGCGCGCAGCCGCTACCAGCAGATGAAACCGCTGCTCAAATGTACCGTTTAGCAAGGGAAATTCTGACAGGGGCTGGATACGAACATTACGAAATTTCTAATTACGCTCGATCTGGCTATCAGTGCCGCCACAACCGCGTTTATTGGGAAAATCGCCCTTATTACGGTTTGGGAATGGGGGCGGCGAGTTACGTGGAAGGCCGGAGGTTGACTAGACCTCGCAAAACTCAAGAATATTATCAGTGGGTGCGATCGATCTCTGGCCTCAATTCCCCTGCTACTTCTCAAATTGGGGGGGGAACCCAACCAGATATTTACTCAGCAATTGAGCAAAATTTTCAAGTCTCAGAAAATGACGTTTTGTTAGAAACGCTGATGCTAGGTTTGCGTTTAGCAGAAGGAGTTAGCCTGTCGGCGCTGACTGAAAAGTTTACTCAGCAAACGGTTGATAAAATTTGGCGTTGTTTGCAGCCCTACTGGCGACAAGGATGGGTAGAAATTATCGCTGCGGATGGGGCGATGTCAAATTTAGGTGAGGGCGCGAAACTGCCACTGTCGGGCAATTTGAGGTTGAGCGATCCCGAAGGTTTTTTATTTTCTAATACAATTTTAGCCGATTTGTTCAGCAACTTAGGCGAAGATAATTAGCTCTGTCTGAGGAAGTATACCCCCTGACAAGCGCGATGGCAGTAAAGCCGGGGCCGCCAATTCGATCGAAAGGAAATTTAATTGCTCCCTAGCTTGATCATCTCAAAAATAATATATTTTCTATCGATCCCTACACAAAACTTAAAGGCGAACTAAGCCTTGAGATAGACGCCACGACGGGACTCCAGCCGTCATACTTAAGACTGAACATTTAAAAGTAATTTAATGAACACTTTAACTATCGAGCGCAACCAAACCCAAAACCAGCCCTGCCTTGTAATTAGCGATCGCGGGTGCAATGCTGCTTCCAAGTGTAATTTTTGCGGTCACTACCAACAGGCAAGAGGTTCAGTTGGTCACTGTCAATTGTTGAACGCACCTGTTAGGGGAGGGTGGAAATCTTGCACTTTAGCACTGCCGGCTTTTACACCTTCTTGGGAATAGATGGAAGGCGCTGATGTTTCCCTGGCGCAATTTATTAATTAACCCAAAAAATCTAAAAAAAATGTATAAAAAATTGTGTTTTAACTGGTAATATGCTATATTAAGTCTAGGTTCGTCGCCGATCGTTCGCACAATTGCACAAACAAGTTAAAAAAATGAATTTGACATTAAATCAGGTAATTTCCGAAGGTCATACGCGCATTTTGTGTTGGTATCTTAATAATACTAGCAAAGTGCAAATCGCTCGTATTACAAATATTCCTAATTGGTATTTTGAGCGGACGGTTTTTCCGGGAGAGCGTTTTTTGTTTGAAGCGTTGCCGGAAGCTCAATTAGAAGTTTGCAGGAGTGCGGATACGGGTGGTATATTGTGCGAGCGAATTTTGTGCGATCGGCTGCGAGTTGAAGAATTAAGCACGGCTGATTGAAGATAATTCCTTAGACTTACCAACGAGAGGTAGAAACCCGGTTTTTTTCAGAAACAGGGTTTCTCTGTATGATTATTTGTATGACGATAAAAACTCCGTGATTCTCGCCACCGATGCCTCAGCCCTGAAACTGTCGCAAATGTGAATCTAAGCTAAATTATAAAAAATTAACCACAGTTTAATACTAAAACCTGATGTCCCTCACCGAACAAATCCTCTCCCAAATGCCAGGAGACGCCCTCGGAGGCCTGCGAAAGGTCGATCGACTCTGGGAAAACCTCAAACAAAACAGCGCACCAGCACCCCAAGCAGTCAAACACAGCCAACAACCCATCGAAAACCTCGACTTCGACATAGTTATCGGCGGCGGAACCCTAGGAATATTAATCGGTACAGCCCTAGCCGTGCGGGGTTGGCGGGTAGCCCTGCTCGAACGCGGCACCCTGCGAGGCCGCGAGCAAGAATGGAACATTTCTCGCAAAGAATTAGACGCATTCTTAGAACTAAATTTGCTATCTGTTGAAGAGATAGAAAAGGCGATCGCCACCGAATACAACCCAGCCCGCATCAGCTTTGCCAACACCCCCGACATCTGGGTGCGCGACGTACTCAACATTGGAATCGACCCAGTTTACCTCCTAGAAACCCTCAAGCAGCGATTCCTCCAAGCTGGAGGAAAACTATTTGAAAATACACCATTTAAAACAGCAACCATTCACCCGGATGGAGTCTTGGTAGAATCTGCAAATACCGATACACAACCTGCTACAAATTTATTTAAAACCAGATTATTATTAGAC
Source organism: Microcoleus sp. Pol8_D6 (assembly GCF_036700965.1). Lineage (NCBI taxonomy): Bacteria > Bacillati > Cyanobacteriota > Cyanophyceae > Oscillatoriales > Microcoleaceae > Microcoleus > Microcoleus sp. Pol8_D6. Next base: position 39,955 of record NZ_JAUBPW010000018.1, read on the forward strand.
GCAATGGGACATTTTTCGCCCATTGTACGCCAAGCAAGACAAGGCAAAAAACCCGACGCCGTATGTTTAGTAGTCGGTAGTTGCGCTCAAGGATACCCCAAAAACGACACTGGGGATATATTTGCATCCTTCACTCCAATGCAAAATCAGTGCCAATATTTTTGGGAAGCATTTCCAGCCAGAGACGGCCGCACAACCTACTTATTTACCTACATAGACGCCGACACAGAAAGATTCAGTTTAGAAACATTATTTGAAGAGTATTTGCGCTTGCTTCCCCAATATCAAAACGTAGAACTCGAACAGTTAAAATTCCAAAGAGCACTTTACGGATTTTTCCCCTGCTATCGTCAAAGTCCTCTAAAAACGCCTTGGGATCGCCTACTCCCAGTCGGAGACAGCAGTGGCAGCCAATCTCCCCTCAGCTTTGGCGGTTTCGGGGCAATGGTGCGCCACCTCAAACGCTTGACTCTAGGAATTGAGGAAGCTTTGACAAGCGACAGTCTCAGCAAAAATTCCCTCGCACTTTTGCAACCCTACCAGCCGAATCTATCAGTTACCTGGTTGTTTCAGCGTTCGATGAGTGCTGCGATGAATCAAAGAATAGACCCTAATCAAATCAATCAACTTTTGGCTGCCGTATTTCAGGTAATGGAAGAGTTGGGAGAACCGATCCTCAAACCGTTTCTTCAGGATATCGTGCTGTTTCCGGCTTTGTCACAAACCCTGTTTAAAACAGCAATTAGCCATCCCGGATTAGTTCTGAAAATTATCCCGCAGGTAGGAATAGCTAATTTGCTCGATTGGATGGTTCATTATATAAATTTAGGAATTTATACGGGATTGCAGCCTTTGGCGAAAGCCGTAGAACCGCAGGTGAAAAATTTAGCGCCGGAACAGCAATACTATTTTCACCGATTAGTTGAAGCGTGGCAATATGGCGCTGGAGGCGATTATTAATTAATTGGGGTCCGGGCATTTTGCTAGTGGCTAATATATGAACAGGCAAGATTCCTGTTCCACAACACAAGATAATTTATTGATTGTGACACGGGCATTTTGCTAGTGGCTAACATATGAACAGGCAAGATGCCTGTTCCACAACACAAGATAATTTATTGATTAATTAACTGTGGCACGGGCATCTTGCCCGTGGCTAATATATGAACAGGCAAGATGCCTGTTCCACAACACAAGATAATTTATTAATTGTGGCACGGGCATCTTGCCCGTGGCTAACATATTAACAGGCAAGATGCCTGTTCCACAACATAATTATGTTAGTTGTGAGTTATGAAGGAGCTATAACTGCTAAAGCTTCGGGAATCACTCGGAATTTTGCAGGGGTGTGAGTTGTGATTTCACCATCGGTATTAATAGGACGGCGTTTGCTAGTATTAACCTCAAATTCTTGAGCGTGCAAGGCGCGAACGTTAGGCCAACTGGTATGATTTCCTTGCCTCATAGCCGGCAGCAAAGCAATGATTTTCCACCATTTTTTTATTTCCAAACTGTACAAATCTAGTCGCTTGTCGTCAATTGTGGCATCCTCGGCAACTGTCATGCCACCGCCGTAGTAGCGGCCGTTGCCAATGGCAATTTGAATAGTTTTAACATTAAAAGATTGATTTTTTACCTTAATTTGTGCTCGGAAAGGTCGCGCTGAAAAAATTGTCTGCAAAGCAGTAAAAGCATAAGCTAACACTCCCCAGCGCTGCTTTACGTCTTTAGTCAGCCGCTGGGTAATTTCCACGCTTAGTCCCAAACTGGCAACATTAAAAAAATATTTGCTGTTAACCCAACCCAAGTCTATTAGCCGAACTTTACCGCTGGCAATTACTTGACAAGCTGCTGATAAATCTGTAGGAATCCCCAGAGTGCGGGCTAGGTCGTTAGCTGTTCCCATCGGCAAAATACCCAAGGGTAACTTCGTGTCTATCAAACCTTCTATGGCGGCGTTGAGAGTGCCGTCGCCACCGCCGATTATTACTAATTCGACTCTATTTTGGTAGCGGCGAATAGTGTCGGAAAGTTCGTGGGCGTGGTCGGTAGATTCTACCATTAACTCAAAACCCAGTGTTTCTAATTCTACAGTGGCTTGAGATAATAGCTTTTGCCCTTTTCGGGAGTGCTGGTTTACTAAAAGTAGAGCTTTTTTCATTTGTTAATTTTTAATTAGGAATATTGCGTATTTTAAATTACAAAAAGTATAGCTTGATGCCTTAACTACATCAAATTAATGCTTTACTTCCATTTTACCAGTTATGATGGATTGACAAAAATGTTAAAAAATGGATAATTGTAGCAAAAGATTCGTACAAAGTAGTTCCCTCCCGCTCTGACCTAGCAGCAAAAAACCTCGCTTCTCGATCGAACTTAATTTAAAATCATGTATAATATTTTACAAAAAGCCCAAGTTGCTGCCGATCGCCAAAACTGGCCGGGGTTAGTCGAATGCTTGCAGCAAGTGACAGCCAAAGCCGGCAAGCCGCAGGAACAACACATTTTAGAGCAAGCTGTCAGTTTAGCAATAGAAGCCTTAGAATGGGGCGATTTTCAAGACCGCTGGGAAATTGCTAAAGTATTGCCCAATCTGGGAAATGGCGCGATCGCACCTTTAATTGCCGTACTCGAAGACGAAGACGCTGACACCGAGCCCAGGTGGTTCGCCGCCCGCATTCTCGGAAAGTTTGATCGCCCGGAAGTGATTCAAGCTTTAGTAGAATTGGTCAAAAATTCCGACGAAGAATTGAGCCAAATCGCCGCCGAAACCCTAGGGAATTTCGGCCCGACAGCCATAGAATCCCTCGCAACTCTCCTACTCCAAGAAGACTCGCGACAGTTTGCCACAGCAGCACTCGCCCAAATTCGGCGCACCGAAACCATCCCACCGCTGTTGAGCGTAGTCGGAGACTCTCAAGTTGCGGTGCGGGCGCACGCAATAGAGGCCCTGAGCAGCTTTCACGATTCCCGCATTCCGCCGATACTGGTAGCAGCACTCAAAGATCCGGCGACAGCAGTCAGAAAAGAAGCCGTGCGAGCTCTCGGTGTGCGCGCCTATTTAGATGCAGAATTCGATTTAGTTAACTTGCTCAAACCTTTGCTTTCGGACATCCGATTAGAAGTTTGTCAGCAAGCGGCGATCGCGATCGGGCGAGTAAAAACCGATGCTGCAGCGGCTGCTTTATTTGAATTGTTGCGATCGCCGACAACTCCGGTTGAATTGCAAATCGAAACTGTGCGCGCCCTAAGCTGGATGGAAACTGCAACCGCTTTAGCCTATTTACATCAGAGATTAAGGGAGCAATTTCCTAACATAAATTCTACTCTTTATCAAGAGATAGTTACTGTTTTAGGGCGAGTAGAAAAGCCGGAATTAAAAGCTATTGCTGCTGAAATTATGATTGATTTGTTTTCAACAAATCATCCGGCCGTGCAGGAGGCAGTTAGCAAAAAATCTTTAGCTTTAGGTTTAGGAAAATTAGGAGATATGAGAGGGCTAGATGCTCTGATTTCAATGTTGGGCGACGCAGACAGCAGCGTCAGGCTACACTGCATGGCAGCGCTCAAACAGCTAGGTGCTGCCAAGGCCAGGCAACAATTAGAAAGCTTAGTGAAACAAGACAATCTCGAACCGAGATTGAAACAAGGAATTGCGATCGCCCTGCAAGAATGGCAAGAAAATTAATCAAAAGATAGAATACCCAAATCCCCAACTTCTTGAAAAAGTCGGGTATCTAATAGCGATCGCATCTTTCTTCTTCCTGACCTCCGTTACATCCGTTAGAGAATCTGTTACCGAACTTCCTTCGGCTAGATCATCGATTTTCTTTGTGAATTTGGGTGATCGCACTTGTCACTCGCTCTAAATCTTCATCAGTTAAATTAGAACCAGAAGGCAAGCAAAGCCCGTACTCAAATAACTCTTCAGACACGGCACCGCCCATACATTCGCAATCAGCAAATATTGGTTGTAAGTGTAAAGGTTTCCAAACCGGACGCGCTTCTATTTTCTCTTGAGCAAGTGCGAGGCGAACTTGTTCTCTATCTGCACCGAAAGCGGCCGGATCGATCGTCAAACAAGTCAGCCAGCGAGTAGCTTTTCCAAAAGCAGCTTCCGGCATAAATTCAATTCCCGGCAAGTTTCCTAAAGCTTGTTTGTAAAAGTCAAAATTGCGCCGTCTAGCTTCCACTCGCTCCTCCAAAACCCGTAATTGACCGCGACCAATTCCCGCCAAAACATTGCTGAGACGATAATTGTAGCCAATTTCTGAATGTTGGTAATGAGGAGCGGGGTCACGGGCTTGTGTTGCCAAAAAACGAGCTTTTTCTACCAGTTTTTGGTCATCGGAAACTAACATTCCGCCGCCGGAAGTGGTGATAATTTTATTGCCGTTGAATGAGAAAATGCCGATTTTACCAAAGCTTCCAGGCGATCTATTTTTGTAGCTAGCCCCTAGAGATTCGGCCGCATCTTCTATTAGCGGAATTTCATAAGCATTGCAAGCTTCCAGAATTGGGTCGATATCGCAACTTTGACCGTAGAGGTGTACGATTACAACAGCTTTGGGTAATTTACCAATTTTTGCTCGTTTGTCAAGTGCTTCTCGTAACAAATCGGGGTTGAGATTCCAAGAAGTGCGATCGCTATCAATAAAAACTGGTTTTGCGCCAAGATAAGTAATCGGGCTAGCAGTTGCAATAAAAGTCAGAGTCGAGCAAAAAACCTCATCTCCCGAACCGACACCAATTAATTGTAAAGCCAAATGCAAAGCCGCGGTACCGGAACTAACAGCCGCTGCGTGTTTAGCGCCAACTACCTCGCAGAATTCTTGCTCGAAAGCATCCACATGGGGGCCGACGGGGGCGATCCAGTTGGTATCAAAGGCTTCTTTGACGAACTCTTGTTCGAGGGAACCCATGTGAGGTGTTGAAAGGAGAATTTGTTTGAGCATTACTTCTAACCAGGCTTATTTACTACGAGCTTGCTGTTATGGTAAAGCACGATAGGCAGGGAAAAACCCTGAATTGAGCAGTGTTGCAGAATCCGTCTCCAAAGCGCTTGCCCGCAATTCTACCAGATGATGATATTTTTCTTCGTCTGTAATCAGACGCATTGTAAAAAAAAGATGCCTTTGTTGAGAAAACCCAGACTTGAATATATAGAGACTATCTTGATTTGATCCTCCCACACCACCTCCCATGTGAAAAAATTCATTGCCTCGTTCTTGAGACCAGTATCTACCGTAATCAAATACTAAACTAAAAGGAGACTCGCTCAAAAACTCGGTTTTGCTTCCACCGAGGTGAGCCTGAACTATCCCACCGCATTCCAGAAACAAGCAAGCACTGGCAATTTGATCTTCCTTTTCTACAAGGCATAAATGAATGCCATCGCCTAATTTTGATAAATCTTCAAAATAACTGCGTCCAAAATAATAAGATTGACTGGCTTCAACGCGACCCATAGTCTCTTCATAAATTGCCATAAATTGATTGATATATTCTAAATAAGGGACTATTCTTGTCGTCAACCCCAATCGTTTGCACTTATTAATTGTACTTTTATGACCTTTTCTAGTACGCGATTTAATTTGAGCAGCAGAAAGTTTTAAATCAACGGATACCGTGATGCCATTGTCAGTGACAGTACCGGGTCTAAGTATTTGATTTATGTTGTCGTTGAGGATAGGATGAAGCCGAAAAAAAGCGGAACATATATTCTTGCTCCTGAATGTCTGCTTCAACTCTTCGATCGCCGAATCGGGAAACCCAGGCGTGCTAGCAGCTGCCTCACTTAATAAAATTCCGGGATACCCGTAGGGCGAAACCGCATCAAAAATTCCCTGTGCGGTTGATTTTGTGGGCAGTATATCATCGCATTGACGTAGCAAATAAGGCAGGAAAAAAATCTTTTCGCCATCAACCATCAAAAAAGCTTCAGGAGTTGTCTTGGTTCTTTTTGCTTCTGCCAACACATACTCAGGCAAATGGTAGGTATCGTGGCGCACTTTTTGCAAGGTTTCCCGCCACAATGGGTTTAATAAATCAATAATTTGAACGTTCATTTGTCTTACTCCGACCACACAATGGGAAATATTTCCGGATCGCTGAAATCAGGATTGCCGTTGGGCAATTTACGGCACAAAAGTTCGTTAGGAATGTGAACTTCTTCTCCTTTTTGGTTCCAAAAAGACCTATATTGGTTGGCTTCGTCCTGTAGGTGGATTGCCATTGCCAACCGGAAGACATTGCTGGTGTTAGGGTAGCTGCCGTGAATTGTCCAACAGTGATGAAAGCTGATTTGACCTTTCTTTAATATCATTGGCAATTTCAGGACTTTTCGTCCTTCTCGGTGAAATTTATCTTCAATTTCTTCAAGGTTTGGGTTGTTGAAGGAGCGCATATTTCCGAGTCCAGGCCACTTGTTGCTACCATCGAAAACGGCGATCGGTCCCAGAGACTCATCGCAGTCTTGGAAAGGTATCCAAGCAGTAAGTAAGTTATCGGAGGTACAGGTAGACCAGTAAGCGCGATCGACGTGCCAGCCGATGGTGGTTTTGGTGCTTTTGGGTGGTTTACAGATGATTTGGTCGTCTAGAATGCGAATTTGTTTGGTTCTGGCGAGTCGTGCGGCGATCGCACCAATAATTGGCTGAAGGGCAAATTTTCGCAGCAGCTTGCTTTGCAAGGAAATGAATTCGTTATTGCGCGTAACGTCCCCATCTTCTGGCTTCCAGTTGCAGTATCCGCCACTGAGGGGAAGTACCGCATCTCGTTCTCCCCGGTAGAACTTTTCGCAGCCAAGAATTCCCTCTTCTATCATTTCATCGGGGATAACTTTTTTTGAGATGTACCAGCCGTGTTCTTCGTAAAAAGCAACATCTTCTTCTGTGGGTAAAAGAGCTATCTGTTCGGGGGTCAGATGTTGGGTTAAAGTCTCCATTTTTGATTTACTCCTGACTAATAAATAGCGCTTGGTTGCAGTTGGAAAAATTCAGCAAATTTTGCTGCTACTTGGGTAATATCGTTGTAGGAATAACGATGATCTGTGGGAACAGTCAGCAGGCGATTTGATAAATCGAATGCCTTCGGATCGTTACCCGACAATTTGTCGGGCGGTTGAGGCCAATGAACAGGAGCGAAAATGTTTTTACTTATCAAAAATCGGTGCAGTTCTTCCCTAAGTTGATGATTTTTACAGACTAAAATGCTATTAAAGGGAACCGAACCGGAAGACCAATTTGTAAATAAAGGTTGGTAACTTTCCTGTTGATTTTTTAATAGCATATCTAAAAAATCTTTGACGTTGGTTGCCCGCTGTTGCCTCATTTCGGAAATCTTTAAACTTAAGAGTACATTGTTTGTGAGGGTGGAAATAGACCGATCGCCATCATTGATTAGATGCTCCTCTCCTTCCATTTGCAGGATTCGATAGCTATCTTTGGAAATATCCGCACCCATCAAATACGCTCGCTTTAGCAGCATAGCGGTGAGTTTTTGGGCGGCTGCCGATGATTCCGGTTTTGAAGGTCGAGGCAGTTCCATTTTTTTCCCAGACCAAATCATCGCTCCGTCTGGAATCGGCAGTGTTTTACGCAGCGATGCCATTGCATAATGAGCGGTAGTTTGCTGCGCCCAAAGCGAGAAAGGATCGTGGCTGTGGTCTTCAATTAAGATAATATCTTGATTTTGACTCAGCCAATCTTGCCAAGGTTTTCCTTCTTTCACTCCAAACAAATTAACTGCCAATACTAAATCACCCGGTAAGGGGCGAAGGGAGTTAAAATCTGGGACTGGTTCTGTGGGCAAATCGCCATACCAACACAGCTCGAAAACTTTACTGATTTTTGCTGCAACTTCCATGCAGTAATATGTCGGTAAATGTAGCCTTAATCGACGTTCGCTATCGCCTTTCAAAAAACGCTCAATAGCCAATAGAATGCCCGTAGCTGTGGAAAATAGTTCGTAGTTTTCGGGGAATAAATTTTCCGATGATGATGGTGGTGGTGTCAAGGCATCATCCGACCAATGAAATTCTGATCCGACTTCCCATCTTGCTATCATTGATTGTAATACCTCATTCATTACCTTTAAACTCTTCACCGGTAGCCTGGCCTTCTTGACTAATTTCTTTTTGCCCCAAGACTTTCCAGACTGTTAGGAAAAGTATTTTTAAATCTAATGACAGGCTCCAATTATCGACATACCAAACATCGAGTCTGAATTTCTCCGGCCAATTTCCATCTAGAAGTCGGCGACCATTTACCTGGGCCCAACCGGTGATTCCGGGCATAACATCGTGGCGGCGCGCTTGTTCGGGACTGTAGCGTTCTAGATATCGTACTAATAAGGGGCGAGGCCCAACAAAGCTCATGTCGCCTTTGAGAACGTTCAATAGTTGTGGAAGTTCGTCCAGACTTGTTTTGCGAAGAAATTGACCGAGGGGTATGAGACGCTGTTCGTCGGGCAGCAAATTGCCATCAGCGTCGCAATCGCTTGTCATAGTGCGAAACTTGTAGAAATTGAAAACCCGACCGTTTTTACCGGGACGGGGTTGGCAGAAAAAGATGGGCCCGCCCATGCGGATGTAAATGGCGATCGCAACTATTAATATTACGGGAGAGAACACCAAAAGGGCGATCGCTGCACATAATCTATCTAATACCCACTTAACCAATTGGCTGACTTTTTTGGAATTTACTCGTTGATGAAGTTGCGATATTTGTGAGTCTGATTTGAGCGGTAATAATTCGTCAATACTCATGATTCTACACCCCAACAGCAATTTACTGTACTTCCCTGATTCTTGCAGTATCCGGGTTTATACGGTAACGAGTTCTGTCAACTTTACAGAAAATTTAAATAACTTCGGTGTTTTATGAAGCCTTTGTGAACCTCTGGTTGGGACGATCGCTTACTGTTACATAACTTAACGATGAAGTAGGTAAGATCGAGGGCTATGCGATCGTTGACCTGTGTCCAACCTGTAATATTATGTCCGACTAATCGACCTTGACACGAGCGCGATCCGAGCTATGGACTTTAGTATTTTGAGGACTAAAATCCTGACTATAAGCTTTTTTTAAGCGTTTATTAATTCAGTACGTCCTAACCATACAAAGATTGCACCCATTCCCATTCTTGCCTCAATCCTTCCCTCAAAGAAACCTGTGCCTGATATCCCAATATTTTCTGAGCTTTGGATACGTCAGCGCTAGTATCCCGCGCATCTCCTTTGCTCGATTCTAGGTAATTGATGCGAATCGGGCGATCGACAATATTTTCCATTGTGTGAATAACTTCTGCTAAAGCCACTCGACTTCCCCCTCCTATATTGAAGATTTCGCCCACAGCTTCTGGAACTTTAGCAGCAGCTACATTAGCAGCAATGCAATCGCTGATAAACGTAAAGTCTCGGGTTTGCTGTCCGTCTCCGTAAATTGAAATCGCTTCGCCGCGCAAAATTGATTTAAAAAATATGTGGAATGCCATATCGGGACGCTGGCGAGGCCCGTAAACGGTGAAATAGCGCAACATGGTTGCGGGAACGCCGAAATTGTGATAATAAAGCGAACACAAACGTTCAGCGGCTAACTTAGTAATTCCGTAGGGAGAAACTGGTTGAGGACAGGCCGTTTCGCTGGTAGGGAAAGTTTCAGCATTGCCGTACACCGAAGAAGAAGAAGCTAGTACAAATCTTTTCACTTGCGGTGCATTTTTTGCTGCTTCTAAGAGTACCTGAGTTGCATTGATATTGCGATCCGTGTAACTGCGGAAACCTTCTCCCCAACTAGCGCGCACGCCTGCTTGCGCTGCTTGGTGATAAATGACTTCTGTATTAGCTAAGAGCGATCGCCAATCCAAAGATACAATATTGTCTTCGATCAGTTGAAAATTTGGATGTTTGGCAAAATGAGCGAGATTTTTTCTCTTTAATTCGGGATCGTAATAATCGTTGACTTCATCAATGCCAATAACTTTCTCACCTTGCTTTAACAGAGTTTCTACTAAGTGAGAGCCGATAAAACCTGCCACGCCTGTAACTATATTACTCATTTGTTAATTGTTAATTGTTAATTGTTGATTGTTGATTGTTGATTTCAGCGTACAAAGCCTCGTATTGCTTCAGGATGTTCTGAAGTTCGTAAGCAAGTATGCTTTTACTACCGCGCTGTGCCATTTCGCGAGCTGCGATCGGGTGATCGAGCACCCAAGCCATAGCCTGAGCCAACCCCTCAATATCTCCTACCTTAACTAGAAGGCCACAGCCTCCTTCCAGCAAGTCGCGAGTGCCGCGAATATCTGTGCCGATCACCGGAACTTCCAGGCACAGCGACTCCATGACACAATTGGGAAGCCCCTCTTGCTCAGAAGCCAGGACTGTTGCTGCTGAGGCCCGCATCAAAACAGGAATGTCCCGACGAAACCCCAAAAAATGCACCTGATTTTCCACTCCTAACTCAGATGCCAACTGCTGCATCTCCTTGATTTGTCCCTGGCCAGCAAAGGCTAAGTGTGCCTCTGGTCTTCCCAAACGAGCGAAAGCCTTTAAAACGTCGTGGGGGCGCTTGCGGGGAATCAACTCAGCAACCGACAAAAACAGCGGCGTATCCGGTGATAGTCCCAATTCTTGGCGCACTCTCCGTATTTCTGCTTCAGGAATCTCCAATGGGTTGTAGCGATCGACATTTAACCCAGTTCCCGGTATATAACGGACTCGTTCAGGGGGAACCAGCCAGCGTTTGGCCGCTTCCTCATCCTCGCGGTTCACCACAACTAGGCAATCCGTCCAAGGCCCGGCAAGCTTTTCTAGCCCCAGAAAAATTGCATTTTTGAGCGGTGAACCTCCTTTGTAGAAGTGAAAACCTTGGGCCGTATAGATCACCTTGAGTTTTCCCTGCTTTCTCAAATCATTGAGAACATAACGACTGACAAAGGCCCCCACGGGGGTGGAAACATTTACCAGGTTATAGGCTTGCTGTGCTAGCACTTCTCGGATTTGTGGCGGCGCAACCAGCAGATTTTGTGGCGCGGTGGGGTTTCGAGACCAGTCGATTTCCCAGGTGCGATCGAATGCCTGCAAGCATTCTGGACAAGTCGAAACTCCTTTGGCCATCCCGTCTACCTCCCAACCGAGCTCGCGCAAGTGGCGGGCAATGGGTGCGAAGAAAGCGCGGAGAGTTGGTGCGATCGTCGTTACTATCAATAGTTTGTTCATTTTTTTTCTCTCAACCAAACTTCTGTTTGCTCTCGCACGAAGCGGTAAAGTTGATTCCGCCGTTCCCGCAGCACTTCATCTCGATAGTCTTTGGCTTTCTCCAGGTTGCGGGCCGACATTCTAGCCATGCGTTCTGGATTCGTCACCACTTCGCGAATTTTCTGAGCCAAAGCAGTCGCATCACCGGGGGGTACCAGATCTTCGGCCGGCAGCAGTTCGGGAATGCCACCTACCGTAGATCCGATGCACGGGAGCGATCGGGCCATCGCTTCGATCATTGCTCTGGGTAAGCCTTCCTGGCGGGAAGGCAGGATGAAAAGCTCTGCTTTGTCCAACTGGGCCCGTACAGCATCGCCAGCAGTTAATTGGCCGAGAAAACAAACCCGATCTGCTATACCGCGGGCCTGGGCTCGCGCCTCCAATTCTGACCGATGTTTGCCATCTCCTACCAAAACCAACTTCAGGTTTAATCCCGACTGCACGCAGGTAGCTACAGCATCAATTAGGACATCTGGGGCTTTATAGAGTTGAGCCAGCGTGCCGACACTAACCAGGGTGAAAGATTGCTTGTCGCGATCGTCAAAACGGGGTGCAGCAGCAAAAGCCGAAGTTGGCAATTCCACACTGGAATAGTGGGTTGAAAACGCCCCAGACCCTGAAGGGTATCGGCGTTGCAGGGCACCTTCTGTAACGTAGGCAGTAGCACAAGCCCCAGCGCATTGATGCCTCAACTGGCGCGGAAACCACCAGCGGAAGAACGGGCGCAAGGGATGTTTAACTGCACCGGGCGCGAAGACATCATAGGGGTCGGCTACGACTTCTACGGCATACGGATGATTTATCTTGCTTAACATCGGTTGAATGCAAGAAGCTATCTGCGAACTAACCCGCAGAATTACCGCATCGTTTGCTGCCACGGCATTTCTGGCTGCACGCTGGACTTGCGAGACTTTCTGGAGGTACTGCCAAGGGCCGATGTAGTATGGTATGGCTGCGAAGGAAACCCCTTCGCCGTCTGCGCGTTTGCAGTCGCCAGAAACTGAAGCAACTTCTCGAACCCTCGCCACCACGCGCACGCGATCGAAAACTTCCAAGTAACGCATCCAGAAGGAATGTGGAAACGCTACCTGCGTCCACACCTTTCCGTCGGGAGTGCGATCGAATCGATGTTCGAGAGCAACAACAACATTCATAAATTGACAACCCCTAAAATTCATTTATTCATAATAATAAATTAACTTTGGTGAGTTTTTTGCGGTCAACACTTTTGAATTAAGTAATGACATAATTTTTATAGCATAGCCTGTATGTTAAGGTAAGTTATTTATCTAAAATTTACAAATATTCATTTACTGAAGCAGCAGCTAATGGAGCAACAATGGAAATAGAAATACATAGATGACTATATTATTAAACGGAATGTCGTTGATAGGTTCACCAATTGAGATAAGGACTACAGATTATGTAATAATTATAACAATGAGAGCGTCATCGGTCGTGCCATCAAAGAAGCCAGCCCTGTCAAGGTGGTGAATTTTGCTAATAGATCGTAACATCAGTTATATTTATATTGATTGTTGAAAAGATTTAGGAAACTGTACCAATGGTCAAGATGTCTGTATTTAAGAAAAAGATCACACTACGAAAGGTGATTGGCATTTTTCGTGGCTTGTTCCTTAAGTTGTTTTTGCGCTCCTGCGGTTTTCCAATCACTATAGAGCATGAAGTTCGATTTCTCAGTAGAAGAACTATAGAGATAGGAAATTGGGTCACTATTCGTTGGCATACTCAAATCAATGAAAATGTTAAGATTGGGGACAAAGTTTTTATTGGAAAATACTGTGACATTGGAATGAACGTAGTCATAGAAGATGCTGTGACTCTAGCAGATTATGTATGTCTGCTCGGTAATACTCATAATTATAATGACCCTGAAAACAGAGCAGGTGAAATTTATTCTCCAGGTACGAAGGTTATTGGTCAAGGTGCTTGGATAGGCTACAGAGCAATTGTCCTGCCACAAGTTCGATATGTAGGGCGGGGTTCAGTAATTGGAGCAGGTGCTGTTGTTACCAAAGATGTTCAGGATCACACTATCGTAGCCGGAAATCCAGCAAAAGTGATTGGAAGTCTTTTACCTGTGTCACAACAGTAATCGTTAAAACCGTACCTGTCCGTCCGGGGTGCGATCGCATCGATGTTCGAGAGCAAAAACAACATTCATGAATTAGCTTTTCAGACTATAAACGCGAACCTCTAAGGGATTGAGGAAACCACTGAGTTGACCATTTTTGAAGCTCATACCAGAAGCATGACCTGAAAACATAGGTTGTACTTCTGTCACATTTCCTGGAAGTTTAATCGCGACTCGATCGGTGCGATCGTATGAAGTATTGATGAAAACAGCTAAATTTTGGTTTTGATGCACCCAAATTCCAGCTAAGATGTTTTTCGCACCCGTCTCAATAGTTTTGAAATCTCCTTCTAGCAAGAACGAGCTAATTGCTTGCATTTCTGGTACTAAAGATTTAATTCCCATCCATAAATCTGGATGTTCCTGCAAACTCCACTCTCGATCGTAATAAGTGTAGTAAATAATTCCTTTCGCACCAGCTAAAATTGCCTGATATGTCATATTACGTACCTCATCAAAAGTTGGGATCTCCGCCGCTTCATCGTACCATCGAAATGACTGCAAGTTTCCAATAATTAAACGATTGTTGGGAGCAGCATTGCGAGCAATAGAAATTATATATTTAACCGAATTCAATGGTAGCTTTAATCCCACAGGATAAGCTTGAACTCCTACTGCATCAGCAGTATTAATAAAATTAGAAATTTTGTTTTCTTTGCTACCGCTAATATAGGTTATGTGAGCTGGGTCGGCAGTTTTGAACTTACAATGTAAATCTAAAATCTGATTGACAGTAAATCCATCTTTATTACTATCGACATCATCAGCAATACTCCAACCAAAAATCGCTGATTTATTCTTGAATTTATTGACAAATTGAATAGGATCGACCGTTGGCACTAACTCAAATTCAGTCAGGACGTAAATACCGATTCGCTCAGCCTCATCGAGAAATTTTTCATATTCTTCAAACTTTTCAAACCTTTTAAAAGAAGGGTGAATTATATTAAATCCAGCCGCCGCCATTTCACGTAAGTGGTTAATGCGAACGTCTGCAGTAGATTGCCAGGAAACGTGATAAAAACCAAAGGGAAAGAATGGCTTGCCATTAACCATAGCAGTACCGTCAGCACGCACCTCAACTCTAGGAGTAGCAGTAGGAAGAACGGGGATAGGATCTGCACAGGATAAGCTGACATCAGAACTACTGCACGAACTAAAATACAAAATAACTGAAATTAATAAAACTGATAATTTTCTATTTATTTGACCGGGAAACTTATTCGTGATTTTTCGGTTATTACTACTCATTTGTTAAGTTCCTCTGCTATCGTCTTGCTACTTGTTTAAATTCTGTCAGCGTGTCTTGCAAACTGCGCTCCTTCCTGGGGAGGAATAGTATTTTGTGTTCCACACGAACTCGCACTTGAACTCAAAGCTAAAGCACCGAATAGGAAAATCCACCACAGACAAGTAAGCATTTGCAGCCTAAAAATGAAAAAATTCATAAATAGTGAAAATCCTGAAGCAAGGATACCGCAACCCAAGATTGGAAATTCCAATTTTCTTGAATCGCGAAGGAGGAGACGAGCATAAACAGTCCACAAAAATACAAAATATAGAAAACCAGCCATTCCTAGCTCGACAATTAGTAGCAAAAAAGTTGAGTGAGGGTGATATAAAATCGGTCCGAAGGAAGTTCGTATGATCTTAAAAGTTCTTCCTCCCTCTGCATCTGAACCGTCCTCAAGATCGAGAATATACCAATCCCAATAAGAGCCATAACCAGACCCCAAAATATTTAAATCGGTAGTTCGATTACCCATAATTTTAAAAGATGTTAAATATGTATCTGAACGGGATGAGTCTTCCAAAGACTGCAAGCGATCGCCAGTATTTGATGTTGCAAAGACTATTGCTGCTGCTATCATTACGAAAACAATTACTCCCAGAGCAGCAAGGGCAGCAACTTTCTTGTTTTTATTAAATAAAATAGTCAAACAAAGAAATACACCAATAATGAGTATTGCGCCCCGCGACCCAAGACCGATGAGAGTCAGCATTAAAATAAATATAATGGTAAGCTTAAATAAACGTTGGGTAGGAGTTTGAATCAGCTCTTGAATCGCAAATGCCAACGCTGGTATTAGCACAAAATATCCATCATCTGACCCAAACAGGGGGCCTTGTACCCGCACTGTCGGATCGTTAATTAGCGCGGTTCTGACACCTGCAAACTGGAAGGATGATAAAGATGCAACTGTGTATAACAGCCCTACTCCAGCTAAACCAACTGTAAGTCGCCAGAGAAATAGCCGTACAGATGCAGCCGGTCTTTTTGCGATCGCATTATAGCCAAGCAAAAAGCTGGATGCTGTCAAGATCAGGGTACACATCATTCCCTTAGCATCGCGCGGGTCCAGGCGGCTATCTTGAAGGGATAGCGTAGCATAAAATATCAGGCTAAGAGTCAAGATCGGCAAGTGATAATGCCAAGGTTCGAGGAAGGCTGTGATTAGATTTTCCCGTCTGGGTAAAGCGGTGCTTGAGGTTTTTTTCCTCCTCGGCCAGAACAAGAATATGCAAGCGACTACCACAAGAAGTATGTCTTTGCCGTTAACAGGTATCGATTCAATTTCAAACCACGGAGTTTTGGTCGATGGTAGCACCGTCCAATAGAAAAAGCTCAACCAGAACAGCAGATCCAACATAAAACAAAATCACGAAAAATGACTAATGCTAGCAGCTAGGAAAGTTAGCTTCATAGACTTTTGTTAGCTCTTTTACACTCATCTCAATACTGAAAGAACTCTTTTCTAAAACCCCTAGGGCATCCAATTGGCTAATGGCCGATGTATTGCCTCGTGCTGCCAAAACTGCCTCTGCCCAATCCGATGCCGATCGCGACAAGGACATTCGCTGCACCAGAGGCTTGACAATATCGACTTCCTCGGTAATGACATCGGAAAAAATACAGGGAAGTCCAGCCGCTTGTGCTTCTAGCAATACTAAGGGCAACCCTTCGTGAAAGGATGGCAAAAGGAATACATCCATAGCACCTAGCATTAACTGGGGTACGTCAGATCGGACACCGGCGAAAATAATCCGGTCTGTCAAACCAAGCTGAATAACTTTCTGTTCGATTTCTGGGCGCAGCGAACCATCACCTATCAGTAATAGGCGCATTTTTGGTTCTCGTTTGGCAACTTCCGCCACAATTTCCAACAGAAACAGATGGTTCTTTTGTTCGATAAATCTGCCTACATGACCGATCGCAAAACCATCCGCAGGTAAACCCAATTCAGTCCGAATAGCAACCGAATCGACAGGAGACTGGAACGGAGTTAGATCGATGCCATAGTAAAGAATTTGCCTGCGCGGATCGGTTGACCATGCTGAACCGAATAGAGACGCGGCTGCCTTGTGGCTAACTCCTAAACCGACTTTTGCGTAGCGATCGACCCACCATTCTGTTAAAGCGAGATACAAACGCCGATACCATCCTGCTTTTGCCTGAACTGAGGAGGTATCGTTATGGCTTTGGGCAATGCGGACAGCTATGCCGGCTTGTTTTGCCAACCAAAGAACGTAACCGCTGAAGTGGTGGACATGACTGTGAACAATGTCATAGGGCCCGTATTCGCGTAGAATTCGTTTAAAGTTGCGACCGTACAGCCAAGGTTTTGCAGGATCGAGGCAGGGGATAATCTGGCTGCCAAGAGCACGCACTTCGCCATCGTAAGGACAGGGTTTCTCAGTGTGAACTACAAAGTCCATATGGAAACGATCGCGATCGATATTTCGCAAAACGTGCATCAGCCAAGTTTCTATGCCGCCCCGATTCATGCCGCCGACGACATGAAGAATACGGATTGGACGCTGCTTAGTCGATGTTTGATTTTGTTCCTTGATATCTGTCGAGTCTGTGCAGTGCATAGACGATAACTCCTAAACTAAAAACTGTTTGAACAATTGCAGTAACGATCAGCGCCAGCGCCGCCCCTTGAAGTCCCATAATTGGAATTAACCACAGACAAGCGATCGCAGAACTCCCCGTTACCAAAACAAACAAAGGCATTTGCACTCGAAAGTATCTAGCTGCCGTCATCCCGTAACCCAAAAAGGCAGAAACGTACCAAATACCCGCAGCCAGCATCAGCCATAGGAACAAATCTGCTCGATCGGCATATTCCGGTTTATAAAGTAAAGTTAAGATTGGTTTGCCGGCAACAACCGCGACAAAAACGCCTCCCGCACCTAACATCAAGCCAACCCCCACCAGCTTGAGCAAAAGTGTGCGAAAAGCATTGCTATTTCCCGCTGCATAATATTTTGCTAGTCGCGGACTTGCAGACTCCGCTAGCGCACTCACTACCATCTGCCCAACCACCATCAGGTAAGACATGGCAGCGAAAATGCCCAGTTCGCGTTCGCCCAAATACCGCTCGATAAAGTATCGAGGAATGTTAGTATTCAGCGAAATCAACATCATTACAAAACCCAGAGGTAAAGCAAGCCAAACTAACTTGCCCAAAGTTTTGCGGTGCCAGCGCGGGTACAAGGGATTGTGGCTGTTTGCAGGTTGAGCATCGGCAACTAATAAATCTGCTTCCTCTCTCCCATGCGAGAAATTTTTTAAAATTAATCTACCATTGCGAAGATCCCAGCCGAATAGGACTAAACCCCAGGCAATTGCTAATCCGATAGCTCCCCCTACAACACTTCCAGTCAGGGAAACTCCGATGCCTAAAAGTAACAGCGATAAAGGGCCTTTAATCATCAGGGCGATCGCTATTCTATCCATCCGTTCGTGTTGTTGAATCAGTCCGTAAAACACGTCGCTGATCGACTCAAATGCCTTCGCCAGTGCGATCGCCAAAATCACCAGCGAAGTCTCCCACCGATATCCAGCTTTGATCGTAATTCCCGCAATTATCAACAGTGCTAACCCAGTTCCAAGTAACCTCAGACCCAGATAATCGCTAAAAACATACTCCCCTTTCGCATCTGTCGCTTGGATACCTCGCAGTTGCAGATTAGTAAACATAATAACAGGTGCTGTCACTGCCAAACCCAAGGTAAATTGACCCACCATTTCAGGACTGCCCAATTTAGCAAGCACAACCAACATTCCCCACTGGGAAGCCGCATAAATGAGATTACCAGTGAAAGTCCAGGAAAAATTCCGGCGTAATGTTAGTGGTTTCAACTTTTGCATTACTAGCTAATTACCTGCTTGCTAATTGGTGGATTCCCTATGGTGTATTTCCCATTTCAAACTTATTCATAAATGCCCTATTAACTTTTACCAACCTTAGCGCTCATCAATTTCCCTACCGCGGCACATTCCACAGGCTTCGAGAAAAAGTATCCCTGTCCGTAGACGCAGTTAATAGATTTTAGCTGAGCTATTTGCCACTTCGTTTCTACTCCTGTGGCAATCATTCCCATACCTAATTCCTGAGTGATCTCCATAATTTTATGAAGAATTTCTAAGTTGTCGTTGTTAGCATCCAGCCCGCTGACTAGAGAGCAATCTAGCTTCAAACTGTCGAATTTCCCATACTTCAGCCGCGTCAATTGGTAAAGGTGAGTTAATGATAAATCACTGAGACCGCAGTGATCTATTTGTACTTGCAACCCTAAAGTTTTAAGTTTGAGAAAAACAGACCCAGCCAACTCGGAATTTTCCGTCACAACATATTCAGGAATTTCTAACCTCAAACTAGAAGCAGCGAGATTTGTTTCCTTCAATATTTGGTTGATCGTCTCGATTAAGTCAGCTTGGAAAAACTGTTTGCTAGTCAGATTCACGCTGACTGTTAAAGGAGAGTTAAGACGAAATTGCGACTGCCAAATTCGCATCTGGCTGCAAGCTTGCCGCAGCACCCACTCGCCAATAGGAACAATCAAGCCCGTTTCTTCAGCCGCTGGTAGGAATTCGTCTGGCCACAGCAAACCTCGATTCGGGTGCTGCCAGCGCAACAGCGCTTCAAAACCACTAATTTGATCGGTTTGCAGACAGACGATCGGCTGATAGTGAATCCGAAACTCCTCATTGGCAAGAGCCACCCGCAAATCATTTTCTAACTGCACAGATGCTGCACTGCTAATCTTTGCCAGAGCGGTTGTTTCTGTGGCTGTAATTGCGGGCAAATTGGCTGTTGAATATCCTGGTACGTACTCAGGCACTAACTGCTGTAACATTGAGACTATTAAATTGGGATCATTGCGATCGCCCGCTTGACAAAGGGCTTCTACTTCCCGGTCAATATTTTCTTTCACTAGGCGGCTGGCATTGCCAAGACTCAGAATTTTTTCGTGTTTAGTGCGGTTGTATTTCTCGCCCGGAATAAACAGTTCTTCAAACAATTTTTCTCCCGGCCGCAGCCCTGTAAACGCGATTTCTATGTCTTTGCCCACTTCATATCCTGAGAGCCGAATCAAATCCTTTGCCAAATCAACAATTCTGACTGGTTCTCCCATCTCAAGCATGAATACTTCCCCGCCATTGCCGATGACTGCGGCCTGCAAAACCAGTTGAACAGCCTCGGGAATTGTCATGAAATAGCGAGTGATATCTGGATGGGTAATTGTGATCGGCCCGCCCTCCGCAATTTGTCGCTTGAAAGTGGGTACGACACTACCCCGGCTGCCAAGAACATTACCGAAACGAACCACTACAAAGGGGTTTTGGGTTTTTTGGGCTGCTTGCAGCACCAGCATTTCGGCAACTCTTTTGGTAGCTCCCATAATGCTAGTTGGATTCACCGCTTTGTCGGTGGAAATCATCACAAAGTGTTCCACATTGTATTTCAACGCCAGCTCCAAGAGATTTTTCGTCCCCCGCACATTGTTAGTAATCGCTTCCGGCGAGTTTAATTCCATCATGGGTACGTGTTTGTGAGCCGCTGCATGAAAAATGATGTCTGGTCTATTTTTTTCAAAAACGTACTCTAAGCGATCGAGCAAACGAATGTCGGCGATGAAAGCTGTCAGGCGAGTAATATCTGTTTGGGTTTGGCTGGTCTTTTTGAGTTCTGACAGGACTTTTGTGAGTTCTTGTTGAATGTTGAATACAGAATTTTCTCCATGTCCGACGATGATGATTTCCGCAGGAGCGTACTTTAATATTTGCCGACAAAGTTCGCTGCCGATGGAGCCCCCGGCACCAGTAATTAGAACTTTCTTGCCTCCAATCAACCCCAAGACTTTCTGGGTATCGGTTTGAATGGGGGCGCGGCGGAGCAAGTCCTCAATCTGTACTTCTCTGAGGCTACCTAAACTGACGTGGCCTTTGATGATTTCATTGAGGCCGGGGAGGGTGCTGGTTGGAATTCCAATTGACTGGCAAATTTCTACGATTTCCCTAATCTCTTTTCCCGGAGCTGAGGGGATGGCAATCATGACTTTGCCGATATTTAGCGATCGAACTACTTCCGGAATGTTACAGCGATTGCCGACTACAGTCAGTCTGCCAATCTGCTTGGAGATTTTTTTGGGGTCGTCGTCAATAAAAGCGATTGGATCTAGTCCTACCTCCGGGCTCCTCTGCATCGTTTGCATCAGAGATGTGCCTGCACTGCCCGCACCGACTATCAGGACGCGGTCGCGTTGCTGAACTTTCCACGGTTTTTGGTTCCATCTTTCGAGGGCTGGAATGCTGAAACGAATGACCGCAACTAACAAAAAGCTAATGATAGCGTCTAGTAGCGGCAGCGATCGCGGAAGAGCGCGCCACGAATTATTTAGGTGGTAGAGTTGTTGGAACAATATAATTTCCACTGCTAGGGATATACCTATCAGCATCGCTATTTGTATCATTTCTTCCCGACCCGCATACTGCCAGTAACGCTTGTATAAGCCCCCCGCATAAAAGACTGCTAGTTTGACTGCTACAAATAATACTGTCACTAACGCTAGACTGTGTAGATAGGGAGCCAGAGTTAATGTATCATCTAAACGAATTGCCAGGGCCAATAACGGTGCGATCGCCAAACAAATTGCATCGATTATCAAAAAATGACGGGTTCTTAATCCCACCAACACTTTGCTGATTTTTTTTATGATCATATTCATCACACCCTATTACCCAAAAACTTTACTAAAACTATATCTAGTACCTAATGCCGAGGTAGTTTTTTATACCACCCTGCCCGCTGAAATTAATCAGCCTTTCTTTGAATCAGGCATCACTCAAGTGATATCATTAAGGCGACCATCAAGAATATTGCCCGTCTCCTAATTGTTTTATTATTATTTTTTTAGATTAAATTTTGAACTCTTAATGCTGAGTCCATCTTCTCCTAATAGTGGTTCCATTGCTCGTAAGTTTATAATTCTTTACTTGTTTTTAACAAAAATATATAATTTTTTTGTTATGGGGAACACAAATATATTTGTTAAAACCAGGACAATGCTTGACTTAAGTGATACAATAGATATCCTAAATAATGATTTGAAAAGCCTAGGGTGTTAGAGTTTACAAAAAATCATTTTTCGGGAGTAACTAATGGAATCAACTGAAAGTGGTATTGGATTTCAGGAATACTGGCAGATTCTGAAGCGCAGGTGGCTGCCAGCCTTAGCTGTATTCGCCTCGGTTGTTGCACTCACCACCTACGCCACGCTGAAGCAAAAAGCAGTTTATGAAGCAGAAGGAAAGCTGTTATTTAAGAAAACAACTCCTGGCTCTGCTTTAACAGAATTGGGAAAAGAAATCGGGCAGTTGACTCCTGCGGCGGAGCAAAGTAACCCTCTGACTACCGAGATCGAACTGATTCGTTCTCTAGAAAACGTCGAAAAAACTATAAAGAGGCTTCAGTTAAAAGACGAAACAAATAATCATCTGAAAACAAAAGATTTTTTTAAACAACTGACAGTAGCTACTATTCGGGGAGCTGATATCCTAACGGTTTCATACAAAGACCCCAACCCAAAAATAGCAGCAGATGTCGTAAAAACGCTGATGGATTTTTATATTGACAACAATCAAAAAGTGAATCGCTTAGAAGCTGTATCTGTTCGACAGTTTATTGAAAGGAAACTGCCTAACTCCGACCAAACTATGCGAAAAGCAGCGGCAGAATTGAGCAAATTTAAAGAAGATAATAAAGTTGTAAATCTTGAAGAAGAAGCTAAATCAGCAGTGGCAGTTATGGCGGAACTAGAAAGTAAAATCGACCAAGCTAAGTCGGATTTGCTCAATGCCAGTGCTAAGTCCAAAGCATTTGAAGACGAATTACAAATGAATCCCCAGCAAGCATTGGCCGCCAGCACTCTCAGCCAATCGAGCACTGTGCAGGAAGCTCTCAAAGAATACAAACAGATTGAGCGACAGTTAGCAATTGAGCAAAATCGCTACCTGGATAATTCGCCTATAATAACTAGGTTAGAAACGAAGAAAGCTACTATGAAAGCTTTATTAGACCAACAAATACAACAAGTTTTAGGCGGGCAACAGCCGTTGCAAAATCAAAGTTTACAGATAGGAGAGGTGAAACCAAAACTGATCGAAGAATTTATTAATGTAGATGTAGAACGCCAGGGTTTGGCTGAGCGAGTTACTATTTTATCAAATGCTCTAGCTGGTTACAGGCAGCGGGTAAAACTTTTGCCGAAGCTAGAGAAGGAAAAGCGGGAACTTGAAAGAAGACTCCAGGAAGCCGAAGCTGATTATGAAGAATTGCAGAAAAAACTCCAGCAAATTCGGATTACTGAAAATCAGCAAGTGGGGAATGCTCGGATTATCCAAAAGGCGAGTGTTCCGGAAGAACCAGTGCGTTCTCGCAAGTCTTTATTGCTGATATCGGGCAGCTTGTTGGGAACTCTGCTGGCGATAGGTGTGGCGATGCTTTTAGAGTCTCAAGATAAGTCTGTCAAAACTATTGAAGAGGCGAGGGAATTGTTTGGGTTTACTTTGTTGGGAGTGATTCCTTTTCATAAAAAGCCTGACAAAAATACTCTGCGCAATTCCAGGCGGCTTAAATCTACTTCCCTGGATTTAGAGCCATCTCCCCGACAGGTTATTGTTAGGGATACTCCTCATACTTCGAGCAGTGCTGCTTACCGAATGCTTCAGGCAAATCTGAGATTCCTGAGTTCTGATAAAGAGCTGAAAGTTATTGTTGTCAGTAGTTCGCTACCGCAAGAAGGCAAGTCTACTGTATCGGCTAATTTGGCTGTAGCTATAGCTCAATTAGGAAGGAAGGTTTTACTGGTAGATGCGGATATGCACTGTCCTGTTCAACATCGGATTTGGGAGCTTCCCAATCAATTAGGTTTGAGCAACGTGATAGTTGGACAAGCTGGGTTTGGGGATGCGATCGCACAAGTCATGGATAATTTAGATGTGCTGACGTGCGGGGTAATTCCGCCTAATCCAATGGCTCTGTTGGACTCGCAGCGGCTCACTTTATTAATTAAGCAATTTTCGGCTAGTTATGATGCCGTGATCGTTGACACTCCTGCTTTGAATGTTGCTGCTGATGCTCTGATTCTCGGGAATAAAGCCGATGGGATTTTATTGGTAGTGCGACCTGGAGTTCTTCATTCTGGTACTGTGGCTTTTGCGAAGGAGCTATTGAAGAAATCAAATCAGCACGTTCTGGGCTTAGTGGTGAATGGAGTAAGTCCTAAAAACGAACCGCACAGCCATTACTATTTTACCAATGAATCTTACACTCAAGAGCAGAGTCCTGGTATTAAAAAAACGAATAACCAGTAACCAATAAGAAGAGTTAACTGTTGTTATTGATTATTGGCAGCCGCACTCCGAAAGTCGAGCCGAGTCCTTCCCCAGGACTTTCGGCCCAGACAGTGCCGCCGTGGAGTTCAACGAGATGGCGGACGATCGCCAATCCCAGTCCCAGACCGCCGTAATTGCGCGTAGAAGTGCTGTCAGCTTGGCGGAAGCGATCGAACACAAACGGCAAAAACTCCTTGCTGATGCCAATTCCCGTATCGCTGACAACGATCGAAACAGAGTGAACCGGAGACGGCCCAGACAACATGGCGTCACCCGCTGCTCCCGGTTCCCCATCCTCCGAGAGCGTGATTTCCACGCGACCCGACGGCGGCGTAAACTTAATAGCATTCGAGAGCAAATTCCACACCACCTGCTGCAAACGAGTAGCATCGCCCCTCACCAAGCTCACCCCTTCGCCACAAAAACTCACCAATTCAATTCCCCTAGCTTCAGCATCAGGGCTCAGCGTCTTCAGGGCTGTTTCTACAATCCGCACCAAATCCACCGGGAACAGCTTCAAACACACTTTGCCGCTGACAATCCGGGAAACGTCCAGCAAATCCTCAATCATCTGAGTCTGCAACCGCGCGTTTCGCTCAATAGTCTCCAAACCTACAGCCGTTTTTTCGGCACTCATCTGGCGCTGCCGCAGCATCTGCGCCCAGCCCAAAATCGCGTTTAGAGGCGTCCGCAACTCGTGAGAAAGCGTTCCCAAAAACTCGTCTTTAATCCGGTTGGCCTCCGCTGCTTCCCGGTAAAGCCGTGCATTGTCGATCGCCACAGCCGCATCTCGCGCCAAATCCTCCAGCAAAATCAAATCCGACTCCCCGCAGCGGCGGCCCGACTCCCCGCACAGCAACGAAATCGCTCCCAGCGTCCGCCCGCGAGCGATTAGCGGCACGCAGATTGCCGACAGTACCTGGGATTGGGATCGCAGCACCAACTGCAGTTCCCTGTCCGGCACAACCGCCTCAATCACCCATTGCGGTATTTCTGGGTAGAGCTTCGACTCACCAGTCCGTAGCACCTTTGCTACTCCGTGCCGTCCCTGGGGGTCTAGCGGCATACGCCGATCGATTTGCCAAAGCAGAGCGACTTTGCTCGGATCTGAGTGAGCAACTGCTTGCAAGCGGATCGAGCCGTCGGCATCGAGCAAATGCACACAGCACCAATCACCCAGCCCCGGTACTGTTAAATCTGCCAAACCTTGCAGCGCCTTCTCGTAATCCAGGGAAGCCGACGACAGCAAAGCCAAAGCTTGAGCGTTAAAATATGCTGTTTGGGCCGATCGCTGGCGATCGTCAATATCGGTACAAGTCCCGAACCATTTGAGAATTTTCCCTTCAGCGTCCAGCACGGGCAATGCCCTACCCAGATGCCAGCGGTAAGCTCCATCAGATGCCCGTTTAAAGCGGTATTCCACCTCGTAAGTCTTCCCCGTCTGCACCGAGGTCTTCCAGCTTTCTACAGCATCATCCACATCATCTGGATGCAGGGCTAGCTGCCACCCCCAGCCTTGAGTTTCCTCCAGCGTCAAGCCAGTATATTCAAACCAGCGCTGGTTGTAGTAGTCGAGCCAGCCGTCGGGTCTGGCAGTCCAAACTATTTGCGGGATGGCTTCAGCGAGGACGCGGTACAACTGTTCGCTGGCTTCGGCTTGGCGACGGGCGGCCTGTTCCCGCGCCAATGCCCAATTCCGCTGTTCTTCGGCCTCTTTGCGAGCGGTGATGTCGCTAATCACGCCGATCCATTTGTAGGGATTGCCTTGTTTGTCAAGCACTGCTTTGCCTCGATCGATCCAGTGAAGCAAGCGGCCCCGGTGGCACTGAACGCGGTATTCCTGAAAAAATGGGGCAGCAGAACTGTCTGGCGCACTCAAATACCGATCAACCGCGGCCAAAACTCGATCCCGGTCGATCGGATGCAATATACTGTTCCAAGCTGCTCTTGTCCTCGGAAATCCGCCTTTTGCGTACTCCAAATGTTCGTCTACGTGACCGAACCACAGCACGATCCCGGTTTCGATATTCCATTCATAAATTAAATCACTGGCACTTTCTGCCGCAATCCGAAACCGCTCTTCAGACTGTCGCAGCACTTCCAGAAATTTAAAGCGTTCCGTCACGTCCAAAACCAGAGACAGCACCGATATCAACTGTCCCGAATCGCTGTAAAAAGCCGAATTGTACCACTCGCAGTGTACCAACGAACCCCACTTATTATAATTGCTGTTGCGAACTACATTGCAGCGATTTTCTGGTTTTCTTAAACTAAAAATTGCCGATTGCACCTCTTCCAAATCGCCCTTAGAAATAAAATTCCATTCGCTAAAATGCTTGCCTAAAACTTCTATTTTTTCCCAACCAAAAATCTTTTGAGCCGCCGGCGACCACCCGCTGAGACGAAAGTTTTCATCCCACTCAATCACAGCTAGGGGTGTATTTTCAAAATGAGAAGTGAGTTTTTGCAGCGCCTCGCGCAGGGATGCTTCTACTTGCTTGCGCTTAGTAATATCGCCAAAAGAAATAGCAATGCCGTCGCCCAATTTAACAGTCATAATCCGAAACCAGCCGACAATGCCTTCGCTGTTGTAATAAATCTCGGTTTCCAGGGGAATTCCTGTTTCTATAACTTCGACGTAACGGTCGAACAAATTGTTATCTTTATGGCCGGGCAGCACTTGCAGCAATCGCTTGCCGACTAATTCTTCAGGGGTACGGTGTTGCATTTTTGCCGCTGCGGGATTGACGTATTCCCATTCAAAATCCACAATTGTGGATTCGTCGCGGATGCTGCGGAACACGTTAAATCCGTCTAGAGATAATTCCTGAAAAACGCGGAAGCGTTCTTCGCTTTCTTGCAACTTGTCTACAGCGTCAAGCAGGAGTTCCTCGACTCGCTCGCGCTGTGTTATTTCTGCAAGCAATTGCTGGTTAATTTGCTGGAGTTCGCTTGTGGGGGATGGGAAGGAATTTTTAATAGCAGAGTCGGCTTGCGGTCGATCGACCTTTTGGGTTCGCAGCGCCGTATTTCCTGCAAAAGAGGCCGCTCCAGCCATAGCCAAGAATTGAGAAATCCAGGGTATCAGGGACGCTAAAACCCACAAAGAGATAATAGCGGTTAAGGCGGCGATCGAACTTGACAGCCATTCGCTGGGATGCACCAGCATCCAAACTTGCATCAAGTGAGTTGTCCCGCCCCAGAAAAACCAGGCTCCCAATAGGAGAAAACCCTTACTCAAAGGCACGCCCGGCTGCTTCCGGGCATAGTATGTCAGAATTGCTGGAATTGAATAATAAGCCAAGGCAATTAATACATCGCTGACCGCGTGCAGTCCCATCAACTGGGGTTGCCACTGGCAACAGCCATCTTGGGGAATAAAATTGTGGTTAAATGACATAATCTTAATAAATGGCAGCATTTCGGCTTTGCTGTGCGATCGATCCTAGTTGCACTTGTGTTGCTGACCCGCTAATTTCTAGTTTATACACAAAAAAACAGAAAACAAGAGTGACTTTAGTCCGGGGAAGAAAGTTCACAGCAGGCTTTAACCTGCCTGCAATATTAGTACATTAATTGAGAGGTAGAGGGAGAGTGAGGTACTATAATTCCCAAGGAGGTACGAAATTAAATGCTATATTTTGAATTCACAACTTACGGAAAAACAGAACAATTAAACTCAGTTGATGAAAGGATTACTAGAGTGCCGTTCATTGAAACGGTTTAGCTAGAAACTGGCAATATTCGATAAATTCATCTTTATTGAATCTATTTTTTGATAATTTTGCAGATTCAGAAATCCCTTCAACATAGGAGAATCGACCTTTACTTGGAGGCTCAGAAATCCTGCCGCAGCAGATTGATGCTTAGATCGCAGCATCCCTGCCTCTGGCCTCGGAATCAAAACTAATCTGTACCTGTATCAAAGTCTACTAAATTCTGCTACTAAATCGGTTAATGTCACAGATTATCTTCCAGTAAAATTTCTGAAACCATCTCTCTCGAATTAAACCTCCATGCGCTTAGAGCAGCTTCAAGCATTTCTTTCAGTTGCTGAAACTGGTAGCTTTCAGCAAGCGGCCCGGAAGTGTGGCGTTACCCAATCGACTATTAGCCGCCAAGTGCAGGGATTAGAAGCGGAAGTGGGTTTGTCTCTGTTTCACCGCACGGCCCACGCGAAACTGACTGTGGGAGGGGAATGCCTGCTACCTCACGCTCGCAAAATCTGTCAGACTTGGCGAAATGCTGCTGAAGAATTGGGAGACTTACGGGCGGGAAAGCAGCCGGAACTTTGCGTGGCTGCGATTCATTCGGTTTGCGCTGCTTATTTGCCGCCTGTGCTGCAAAAGTTTTGCCGTGACTATCCAGACGTGCAATTGCGGGTGACTTCTCTGGGGAGCGATCGAGCCCTGAAAGTCCTCAAAGATGGTTTGGTGGACATAGCGGTGGTGATGAACAACCGCCATTTTACTCAAGCCCCGGAAATGTTGGTTGAGGTGCTCTACAATGAGCCGATCGAGGTGTTGATGGCGGCGGGTCATCCCCTGGCTCAGTACGAACGGGTACCTTGGCCGGAATTGATTTGTTACCCGCAAGTGGTGTTTAAGGACGGGTACGGAATGCAGCGGATGGTGCAAGAACAATTTGGACGCATGGGTGCTAAACTTCATGCTGTTTTGGAACTCAACACTCTTGATGCTTTTCGGGGTGTGGTGCGACAGGGAGAGTTGATTGCTTTGCTGCCGCATTCAGCTTTGGTGGACGCGAAGGGCGATCGCACTTTAGCAATTCGGTCGATCGCCCAAGAGCGCTCAAATTCCAAGGTTTCGACGATCGGTCAATTGGCCGCAGATCCTACTTGGACTCGCGAAGTGGTGTTGGTGACAACTCACGATCGAATGCAAATTCCGCCGATCGCCCATTTCTGGAATCTGGTACGCGAATTTGTGCCCCCATTTGATGTAATCAAGCTAGAAAAATCAGGGAGTTAATACCATTTTAGATTTTATATTTTAGATTGGGAATGACTGATGAAATAATGGTTTGGAGATTTCCAACAATTGCCTTCTTTTTGGGAACTGGTATAATTCGATAATTTTAAATAGATAGTTCTGAAATTTAAATTTAAAACGGTTCAAATACTACCAATTACCCCTTACCAATTACCAACTTCAAATGTTATGAGTGACGCATTTAGAGAATTGCTGCGAAAAATTGGCAGCGGAGTACACACAGGAGAAAACTTAACTCGCTCGGAAGCATCAGCAGCAACGCGGATGATGCTGCTGGGGGAAGCAACACCGGCTCAAATCGGAGCTTTTATGATTTCCCACCGCATTAAACGGCCCACTGGGGAAGAATTAGCCGGAATGCTCGATGCTTATGAAGAATTGGGGCCTATGCTTGCCCCCCCAAACCGAGAAAAAGGGTTTTCCGTCTCTACCGTCGCCGTGTTTGGCGTTGCTTACGACGGGCGATCGCGCACGGCTCCAATTAGCCCAATAACCGCCCTAATTTTAGCCGCCTCTGGCGTCCCAACCCTCATGCACGGGGGGGATACCATGCCAACCAAGGAAGGCATTCCCTTGATTGAAATTTGGCGCGGTTTGGGAGTTGACTGGAGAAAACTGAGTTTAGAAAAAGTCCAGCAAGTTTTTGACAATACGGGTTTGGGTTTTGTGTACCTTCCCAAGCATTTTCCTCAAGCCGCTGCTTTAGTGCCCTACCGCCGCGAAATTGGAAAACGGCCACCTTTTTCGACAATGGAGTTGATGTGGTGTCCCTGTGCCGGCGACGTTAACGTCATATCGGGCTACGTCCACCCGCCCACAGAAGGTATGTTTCAAAAAGCCTTTGAGCTGCGGGGAATCAAAAATTATACCACAGTCAAGGGATTGGAGGGAAGCTGCGATTTGCCGCGCGATCGTACTGCGATTATCGGCATTGCTAAGCCGGACGCTGAGTTTGAGCGACTGCTTTTGGCCCACGGAGATTACGGTTTTAGCAGCACAAATCCTGCCTTTGAATCAGCCCCTGAGTTATTCAAACAAATGCAGGAAGTGTTGCTGGGAAAACCCTCGGAATTGATGCAGTCCGCTATCTGGAACGGCGGCTTTTATCTGTGGCGCAGCGGAGTTTGTTTGGATATAAACTCTGGTTTGATTGAGGCAGAAACTTTATTAAGCCGCGGTCAAGTCGTGCAAAAACTTGAGGAAGTTAGCCAAGCCGTTAGTATTTTGAGTTGACAGTTGACAGTTGACCGTTAACTACTGACTACTGACTACTGACTACTAGACATCTCTAATAATTGTGGAACAGGCCGGAAAGCCTGTTCAAAATAGGCAATTCTTGCGATAACTACAGACTACAGACTAATGACTAATCATAAAATTGCTGTAATTGTGCTGGCAGGCGGTCAAAGTTCGCGGATGGGTAAGGATAAAGCTTTGCTGGAAATTGAGGGCAAATCCCTATTGCAGCGGGCGTTGGAAGTTGCCACAGTTGTAACCCCCGAAGTTTATGTTCTGACTGCTTGGCCCGATCGCTATCGATCGACCTTAACCGAAACATCCCAATTTCTGGTAGAGTACAATCCGGGCTCCGGCCCTTTGGTTGCATTGACTCAGGGATTGACAGAAATAGCCGCCGAGTGGATTTTACTGTTAGCTTGCGATTTGCCTTTGTTGGATGCCCAGATTATTCAGAATTGGGCAAGTCAGTTAACAGAATTTCCCCCATCAACTTTAGCAGTTGTCCCTTATCAAAATTCGCGCTGGGAGCCTTTGTGCGGCTTCTACCGCCAACAATCTCTGCCCAGTTTGCAAAATTTTATTGACAAAGGGGGACGTTCCTTTCAAGTTTGGTTAAATCAAATTCCCGCAATCCCTCTACCTGTAGGGGAACGAGAAGCAGTAATGTTATCGAATTGCAATACATTAGAAGAGTTTGAGAAATTAAAAGGTAAAATGAGTAACGGTTGACTGTTGACTGACTAATGACTAATTACTAATTACTAATTACTAATGATTAACGCATATTGGTTGCTCGATCGCGATATAACTTTCCTCAATCACGGCTCTTTTGGGGCTTGTCCGATTGCCGTACTGGAAGCGCAAACCATTTTTCGAGAACAAATGGAAAGAGAACCATTGCGCTTTTTACTGCGGGAATTTGAGCCCTTGTTGGATAATGCAAGAAATCAGTTAGCAACATTTATCGGTGCGGCTGAGGATGACTTGGCGTTTGTGCCGAATGCGACGACGGGAGTAAATGCAGTTTTGCGATCGCTCTATTTTTATCCGGGCGACGAATTGCTAACTACAAATCAGGAATACAACGCTTGCCGCAACACACTTAATTTTGTAGCCGAGCGTACAGGCGCTAAAGTAGTAGTAGCAGAAGTCCCCTTTCCCATTGAGTCACCCGAACAAATTATTGAAGCAATAATTAAGTGCGTTTCACCGCAAACAAAGTTGGCTTTATTAGACCACGTTGTGAGCCAAACAGGTTTAATTTTTCCCATCAAACAGTTAGTCGGTGAGTTAGCTAACCGTGGCGTGGATGTATTGGTAGACGGAGCTCACGCGCCGGGAATGGTAGCACTGAATTTAGATGAAATTGGCGCGGCTTACTATACGGGAAATTGCCACAAATGGCTGTGTGCGCCCAAAGGTGCGGGCTTTTTATACGTGCGGCGCGACAAGCAAAATGCCATTCGCCCAACTACTATCAGTCACGGTGCTAATTCGCCCCGCGCTGATAAATCGCGCTTTCAATTAGAATTTGACTGGACGGGAACTGTCGATCCCAGTCCCTATTTGTGCGTGCCTGTAGCTATTGATTTTATGGGTTCTTTGTTAAGCGGCGGCTGGCCAGAATTGAGGGCAAAAAATCATGCTTTAGCATTGGCGGGGAGAAAAATATTGGCTGACAAATTAGATTTGCCGCTGCCTTGTCCTGATGAAATGGTTGGTTCAATGGCTGTTGTGCCACTGGCAGACTCCCAGTCTGATGTGGTTGCAAAGGGAGGAATTCCACCTTTGCAAGAGGCGCTATGGGAGATTTTTAAAATTGAAGTTCCCGTGATTCCTTGGCCGGATGCTAGCAAGCAGTTGGTGAGGATTTCGGCTCAGTTATACAATACTTTGCCGCAGTATCAATACTTAGCTAATGCGCTAGTTGAGCTGACGAGAATTTGAGTTGGAGGTTCCCGGAAAGCAACATCACACCCAGCTACAAACAGTTATAGGTTTGTAGTTAGGTTGTCGCTTATTAGAGTTGATTAATACAGACTATTTGTCCTTACTATAAACGTAGTAAAGGTTATACAAATAGGCACCATAAGAGTAAAAGTTATGCCAGGAATCACCTTTATTTCTTGCATAATTGGAATAGTGTTTAGCTACAATAAAAACAACAACAAAAATATATCTAAAACCCCATAGCCCTAAACTTCGCCAATCCGCCCAAACCGAATAAACTTTGTAAATAACCCGCTTAAATTCCTAATTTAAAACAGGGTTGTTAAATCGGATAGCGCACAACTTCGGCGCAACAGAATATAATGTATCCACACTTGCATTTTTGCAGATAAAAAAAAGAAATGAAAAGAGGCGAATACCATGTCCAATGCCATGATGGTAATCTACCCCTATCGCGAACAGTACACCTGGGTTTTTGACGACGAGCGAGTCGGACTTGTCCGAGAACCATTTGTTCAGGGCGTCCCCGAAATGATTAACACGCTTGTTGCAGACATTCCCAATGCCGCTCAAGGTTTCCGACTTTTATTTTCAGCCAATCCATTTCCCGGATATCAAGCAGAAATGCTGTGGTTGAAAGCAGAA
This sequence comes from Microcoleus sp. Pol8_D6, assembly GCF_036700965.1. Classification (NCBI taxonomy): domain Bacteria; kingdom Bacillati; phylum Cyanobacteriota; class Cyanophyceae; order Oscillatoriales; family Microcoleaceae; genus Microcoleus; species Microcoleus sp. Pol8_D6. The sequence continues at coordinate 72,903 of NZ_JAUBPW010000018.1, forward strand.
TACGGCGGTAACTGGTATCGGTGGGAATCGAAAAATCTCGAAGGCTGGCTGTGTCCGGCTATGTTCAAATACTTTCCAGAAGCACCGCCCAAGTTTTACTGCAAAGCTGAAAAACTGCAATAATCAACAGCAAGTCAATGAAAAACTTGTCAATTTTTAAAAGAGACTTTGTTAAACCAGTCGATCAAATCTCTCGAAAAAAGCCTAAATTCTTCCTGTATATAGTGGGGCTATTTTTCCTAGTTTTCACAGCCGCCATCTCGGCTACATTGGGGGCAATTACCGCCCTTTTAGCTCCCGTGGAACCCCCAATTATCAATAGAGTATTAGAGGCGACTGGCTTTGACTATCTATCCTCCAACCGCTCTGGATACCGCCTGTCGCGGTCAGTTAATATCTTGATATTGGGAATTGACGGCGTGCCGGAAGCTGTCGCCAATTCCCCTAAGATTTTTGAAGGTCGCAGCGATACCATACTCTTATTGCACCTCGATCCTAGAGATAAATCTATTAGTTTGCTTTCAGTTCCACGAGATACTCAAGTCGAAGAGCCCGGAATTAGCTTCAGCAAAATTAGCGAAGCCAATGCTAGAGGAGGAGCAGCTTTGGCGACGCGATTGGTTAGCAGTATGCTGAACAATACGAAAATTGAACGATACGTGCGAGTCAGCAGTAATGCGTTTCAGGAATTAGTCGATTTGTTGGGCGGAGTTGAGGTATTTGTACCTCGCGCGATGTCCTATACAGATACCGCTCAAAAGTTAAAAATAAACTTAGGGCAGGGATGGCAAACTCTCAACGGAGAACAAGCAGAACAATTTGCTCGATTTCGCAACGATGGTTTAGGAGATATCGGCCGCATTCAGCGGCAGCAATCTTTAATTCAAGCTATTCGGGACCGCCTCGCAAGTCCATCAGTATTGGTGCGCTTGCCACAAATTGTTCGATTGATGCAAAAATATGTGGATACAAACCTAAATTATGAGGAAATATTGACGCTGGCAAATTTCGGTTTGCAATTGGAGCGAGATAATTTTAAAATGGTAATGTTGCCTGGACGTTCTAGTTCAGAAACAGGGGATTTGAGGAGTTATTGGATTGTAGATGCGCTGGGGCGCGATCGCATTATGACACAATATTTGAACCTGGGTGTGCCGGATTTTGAACAAGGACGAATTCGCAATCCCAGCGAGTCCCTGTTGCCCAAAAACCTCAAAATATCTGTCCAAAACGCTTCTAGCAAACCGACTACCGCAAAAAACGTTGCTGAATTTCTCACAAAAAAGGGCTTTTTTAATGTATCTGTAGTGCAGGATGCGCCCCAGAAGCAGCGTCAAAGTCAAATTATTGTTCAGCAAGGCGATTTAGAGGCAGCCAATCTACTGCAAAAAGAGTTAGGTGGCGGCAAACTTGAAGCATCTTCTACGGGTGAAATTAATTCTGACTTGACACTTCGCGTTGGCGAAGATTGGGTAAAGCGATTTTAATTAGTCAACAGTCAACAGTCAACTAAGCTGTGGCGGCATTTAAATTGTCTGTCAAAAAAAATTAATGTCTTGTGGGGTGGGCGTCCCGCCCGTCCTGAATCTACAATTTAAATGCGCGACAGCTGATGCCCAATTCCCCATTCCCATCATTATGAAAAGCGTTTTCCGAATATTCCTGAGCCTGTTTTTAAGTTTAGTGTTGGCTGTTGGGTGGGTGCTGCTGAGTGCTACTCCGGCATTTGCCCTGCCGAAAACAAATATTAATTACACAAACATTAATTTGTCCGATCGCGATTTTTCCAACTCCGATTTAGCGGGGGGAACATTTGTGGCTGCTGAAATGCGGGGAACAAATTTTCAAGGTGCTGATTTAACTAATGCGATTTTGACTAAGGGAGTTTTACTAAATGCCAACTTGTCAGGTGCAAACCTCTCCGGTGCTTTGGCAGATAGAGTTACATTCGACGGCGCTAATTTGACAAATGCTAATTTTTCCGAGGCAATCATGACTCGAACTCGGTTTTTTGATGCTGCGATTTCCGGCGCTGATTTTACTAACGCGATTATCGACGCTTATCAAGTGAGTATCCTGTGCGAGAAAGCAGATGGTGTCAATCCCGTGACAGGAGTTTCTACCCGCGAAAGTTTGGGATGTCCATAGGAATTCACACTTAAAGAAAATCCCTGGCTCATTATCTGATTAGATGCACCTTGAGCGAGGTAAAATACACAGATTAAAGCCCCTCTCCTGCAAGGCGAGGGGTTTGAGGAAATTTCCAAGTATCGGCTTTATCGAGCGCTACAAATGCCTGTGCTGGCAGTACCAACTACCAAATCGGAATTCAAAAGTAAATCTAAATCGGTGTCGGGATTAACAGCATACAAATCGACTTTATCTCGACCCAAAAATACCCCGATCAAAGTCCCGATTCCCGCACCGCCGAGCACCTCTTCAGTCGCGATCGCCCGATCGCCCGTAACACCTGCGATCGCCGCCGCTGCTGCTGCACCCAACGCCGTATTCTTAACCAGATTACCAACATTAACGCCCTTGGTAACAGTTTCTTTCCTAGTAATCACTTGCGAAGTGGCATTGAGAGGCACTCTGCTGCCGTTGATGATACTTAATTCTTGAGCTACAAATTGAACCCCCGAAGCAGTCGATCGCAATTCGCCGCTAATTTTCGAGCCTTCGGGTATCAGCACTTGGCCATTATTGCCCGTAATATCCGAAGCTACAGTCAGCGTAATTGGAGACTTGTCATTAGGGGCGAGCAAAATCTTGCCTTTTGCATACTCGATTGGAATAGTCACCCCCCTGGGAATTTGCACAGCAACAGACTCGTTAACATCAACCTGAGCAATGTAAGGAGAATTAATTGCTCTTGCTTGATTGGTACTCACTAATGTTTGATAGATAAAAGCAGCTACTTCAGCTCGCGTTGCTGACTTGTTGGGTTTGAGAGATTTAGGATTGGGATAGCTGACAACCAACTGTTTTTCAGTAGCAGCAGCAACGCTTTTGACAGCATAAGTTTGAATCTCACCCGCATCATTATAGTAGCTGAGAACATCTTGAAAATCGCACGTAGGCTCATAGCCCATTCCGTTATTTAAAGCGACTACAACTTGAACGCGAGGAATCTGCTGTGTTGGCCTGAAAACATTGCCGGGATAGCCAGACATCCATCCCATTTCGTAAGCTTCGGCGATCGCCCCGCTTGCCCAAAAATTAGAAGGAACATCGGCAAACCTTACAGCACCGCGGGTTTTTGCCTTTTTCACAGAACGTACCATTGCCGCGAATTCAGCCCGCGTTACCGGTGCATCCGGGCGAAAACTACCATCGGGAAATCCTTTGATAATGCCTCTTTCCGACAAATCTTGAATAAAGTCTTTTGCCCAGTAGTTATTATTAACATCCGAAAAAGCTGTTTGAGCAAAAGAAGGCGCGGGAGCTAGCATCGGCGCTGCGGTTCCGGCAACGGTTCCCAGTGTTAATAAAACAGATGTACCGGATTTAATGCGATGTAATACAGACATTATTTGATTCTCCAATTTACACATTTTTTTATTGAGAATAACTAAGCTTTTGAGAGGCTGATTGATTCCTGCCCAACTTGCTTTTTCCCTCAGTTATGTAATCATTATTGAAGAATTTTACTTATGGTGCGGGGAAGATACGGTCTTTTAAAAAAAATATTTTTATGGTTATTGGGTAATTTTAAAATGCTTAAATTCCTTAAAATCCTTATGTTGCTTATCTCCCTTATCTACCTTGTGTCTGCAATTAAAATGATTTAGAGACAAAGCCGTTTGATATGCGATCGCATACCAAATTGTATGAGATTGATTTAACAAAAAAGCAATTGCCTGTCGCTAAAATTTAACCATCGGCGATCGCAATATTTTGGCTCTACATTAAATCGAATACAATTTTTTTTCAATTTTTATAGGTAGTATTGCAGTAGGGGTGAGTTAATTGTGCGTTTTTTAAAGTTCCTAAACCCCCATCAGCTTTTCTTGTAATATGATCGATACTATTAAATCTGCAAGGCAGATACCCTCCACAAATTTTACAAACTGGCCAGCCTGGTAGAGCCTCTCTGATAAACGCAGATGCTTTGGTTTCTCTAGAAAATTCTTTACTCACAATTTCCCCAGTGTCGGCTTTCTTTGGAATTTTCAGAGTCGCAAATCTTTTATCGCCGGATCTTATTTCTGTGATAACATTCTTTTTATCTATACCTCCTGACAACTTATTAATGACTTCTAAGTAGAAGTCTCTCACTAGCTCTCTAGCTTGTAATGCGTCACTCTTCTTGGCAACAAGTTGTGGAACCATATCATAATTCCAAATTACCCATTCAAAGTCTTTTCTTACCTCGATCAATTTAGACCAAGATTTAGTCTGTTGTAAATGTAAAATTAAACTAACCACCCCATAAAAGGAACCAATTTTTGGCTTCCCTTGTTGAGTATAAAAGTATACCAGTGGATGTAAACCCAGAGATGAAGGATCTTTGCTATTGATTCTTTGAGCCACTTTTTTGCACTGCTTTAGTAGCTCAATAGTTTTATCGCCTGTTGAATCTTCTCCCAACTGATTATCGGTTGATATGTTATTGACAATATTTATAAATTCTAAAATCAATTCCAGCTTATCCGAAGATGAAAGATTCCCCACAATTGGTACATCTAAGGTTTTAATGGGATTTGAAAGTTTGGGCTGAAATATAAGTTCGTGTATTTCTTGCGCTACTGTTTCAATCTCATCCTGTTTTTTTTCAGAGAACTCCGACCAATATTTATGACCATTACCACTTCTCACGATCGCACGCGCAGCCACACCATTAGGTGTTTTACGTGCTAGTAGCAACCTCATCTCAGTCTCGCTAATGGGGGCTGCTTTCTGGTTGATTTTGAAAAAAGATTCCTCCGCTTTCATAGCATCACCTTCAACCCATTGAAGTGAAATCGCTGAGGCCCCTAAGTTCCTAGCTCTTTCCAGCATTTTAGGATTAACTTGACCAGGCTGTGAAGTCAATGATTGATAATCTTTGTAAGCTCCTATTTTCTCTTTAATTAGTTTGCGAGTTTCTTTGGCTGCCTCTTTCTGTTCGTCAGTGATGTTGCCGTCATAAAATAGTTTAGAAATTTTACCATCCCCATAATCATCATTAATCCAAGCAAGTAACGAACTCAGTCGATGAGAACCATCAACAACAAAATAGTGGCTACTACCTCGCCAAAGAATAACTGCGGGAATTAAATCTCCATCTAAAAAACTTTCAATAAACTCGCATATTTTTGCTGCATCCCATTCATTACTTTCTCTTTGAAAATCCGGTTTTCGCAAAAACGGATAGAAAAAAGAACTTTGTTCTAGGTCGCGAATACCTATAGTGAGGATACTTCTTCCCATATTGCGTTCGGGCTGATCTTTAATCTCAAATGCGTCTCTGGGAATAAGTGCATCTAGACTAACTGGGGAATTTTTGGATAATTTTACCATTTTAGGTACCGATTGTTACTTTTTAGTATTTCTTGAGTTTTCGCTTAATAAGCTTTCGTTTGAGCGTTGCAAGCCAGGTCAATTTTGATGCCTGGAGCAGGTGGCATATTGGGAGTTCAGAATGCCACGGAAGTCAGCCATGATGACGAATGACTACCGACTAATGACTAATAGAGGCTAGCGGCTCCCAACTTGTCACATCTTCAAATAAAGATTGATAGCCCGCTGCATTGGGATGCAGCCCGTCTGCAATCAAGCGCGATCGCCACCAATCACTGCCCCGATTTATCCATTTATCAAAAATATCTAAATAGGGAATTCCCCGCAACTCACAAGCTAATTTCGTTGCTTCTTTATACCGATATTGGTCAGCATGACTGTAATACAAACAATCTTGAAAAGGCATTTTACTTTCATCCACCGGCACCATCCCGACAAATATCACCGGGCAAAGTTGTTGAGAGAGGTTTAACAAATTATCCAAAACAGTTTTAAAATGTTCAAAATCAGTGTAGCTGCGCCCGGTAGGCGACTGCACTCTCGCCGAATCGTTGAGACCTACGGAAAGAATAATCGCATCCGGGACGCGGTTTCTGAGCTCGCCACGGTGGCGAAACTCGTTTTCGAGCCGCTGGGAGACTTGATAGGTGCGATCGCCCCGAACGCCCAAATTGTATAAAACGTGTCCTGCACTCTCTGGTAACATCCACTGGCGCCGCAATCTTTCCACCCAACCCCCACCTACACCGTCGCCGAAACCGTAGATTAAGCTGTCGCCGAAAGCAACCAATTTGAGGGGATGAGAATTTCCCCGATGCAAGTGACCAAAGGAATAGGCTGTTGCTACCTGCATAAGCAATGATACTCAGTTAATAAATTATGAATCTTGACATACTAGACTAGAATGTAACATTACATAAAGTAGGTAGTCTCATGGCTAATAAGCGTCCACCCTTCGATTCTACTCAGCTAACCCGTCGCGCGGAAGAGTTGATTAACGGTGCATCCAACCGCTATCGGATTACGGTGCAGGTGGCGAACCGCGCAAAACGCCGTCGCTATGAAGATTTTGACAATATGGACGACCATCAAATGAAACCTGTAATGCGGGCGATATTTGAGATGTCGGACGAACTGACTCAGCCGGAAATTATCGGAGACAAGTACTAGACTTCTGGAGTTTTGGGTTTTGAGTGGTGAATTGCCAGCAATTTTTGTCAACTCAAAACTCACAACTTTTTCAAACTAGACTTGGGCGCGCGGGAGGATAAACCCGGTTTATTCCTAGTTCCCTCGTTAACAAAACTCTGATTTTTCTAATAAACCGGGTTGAGGAGTGTAAATCCTAAAATTAGAAACTAGGACATCTGCTTGGGGGTAAGTTTATGAAATTATTCTATTTTTGAAATTTTTGTCAAAACCGTGAATAGATTAAAGCAGGGCTTAAGTTTTCTGTTGGTTACTTTGAGTGTAGCGATTTTCACGCTTTTGAGTTGGGTATTGGAATCCGGGGAACTGAGTATGTCGGCTTTGGAACCTTCGCTGCTGCGGAGTTCTGAGTCTGCCTCAGTGCAGCGGATGGCTCAACAATCTGCGCCGCCGCAAGTGAGGGTGCAAGATGCGTGGAAATTAGTGTACGAAAAATTGCCGGATTTGCCTATCGAAAATAACTACATTTCTCAAGAAACAGGAAAAGTCGATCCTACCAATACTTTAGTCGGGCGCTTGATTCGATATCACGTATTTGTTAAAGGACGGCCGCCCAATTACCGCTTTGATTGGAAGTTGAGTTTAGCGGACTATTTGGGGGCAACTCCCGATTATTTGGTGGAAAGCGTTTATCCGGGAAAGGACGTTTTGCGCTCAAATCCCATGGAACAGGATCGTGCTGCTATTCAAAGTTTAAATAGAGCACAGCGGGATGCTTTGGTTCAAGCTTTGGTTGATGTTTTTACGGAGAGTTCGGGGGGTGGGCGCACACCGACGGCGGGGGAAAAACCACAAGGGCGATCGAATTCGCCGGAGATACGGCAGTCGCAGCCGGGAGATGCGAAGTTGCTGGCACCTTAATACTCAGGAATGCAGAAACCGGGTTTTTTACGGGAATATTGCTGTTGAGCCTTTAACACAGGTAAAAAACCCGTTTTCTTTCGTATTTATTAGTAAGTCCTACTAATCTAAAATCCAAAATCTAAAATCTAAAATCCCTTAATGGTGGAACGTGTAATTAAAACGGGTGTTGGGTGGCGTTTGGGATGGAACCCGGAGGCCCAGGAGTTTAAGGGTTTGGTGGCTGGCGACGGTTGGGCGATAGAACTCACGGAGGCTGAGTTAAACGATTTTTGCCGATTGTTGGGGCAATTAGCCGGCACAATGAGTCACATGGCCTCTGAGTTAATGGACGAGGAAAAAATAGCTATTGAAGCCGAAAGCGACTTGCTGTGGGTGCAGGTGGAAGGCTATCCCGAAGCTTACAGCGTGCAGTTGATCTTGAATGCTGGCAGGAGGTGCGAGGGTTTTTGGCCGACGGCGGTGGCTCCGAGTTTGGTGCAGGCTGCAAAAGTTTTAAAAGTTTTTTGACTTTTTCGGGAATTCTATGCTAAGCTGTTAAAGCTGTCGGGGCGTAGCGCAGCTTGGTAGCGCACTACTTTGGGGTAGTAGGGGTCGTGGGTTCAAATCCCGCCGCTCCGATTGTGATAAAACCTTCTCTATGAGAAGGTTTTGTTGTTTTAGGGCGGGCGATGCAGCTCTTACCATTCTCAATTAGGGGCATCGACCCAGAAACAAGAATAAATCTCTCCTTCCGAACAGTCTATAGCTGTATCCTCAAATTCAAATCAAATTCAAAGGCTTTGCTATTGCTTCGCGACCCTCACAATAAAATTAATCATAAAAAAAAGGCGTTTGTATTTGACAAACGCCTTTTTATAGAATTACAAACGCGGCGTCTTATCTTGTTTAAACGACGCTAACAATTCGCGAATTTGGTCGGCCGCAATCTCGCGCCCGCCCAAACCAAAAGCTAGAGCAATGCCAACTGCGATCGCCCCAAGCAGCAGACCGAAAGCCAAATTCACAATATCGCTGCCAATGCCCATCTGTTGCAGCGCCAAGGCTGAAACAAAGGCAATAATCGCGATCCGAGCCGCTTGGCCCAAAAGCCGCGCTTGACGAGTTCCAGAACTGGCAATCAAACTAAACGCCAGATTCGCCAAATACAAGCCGATCGCAAATACCACCAAACCGGCCAGCACCCGACCTGCAACCAGGACAATACCGCTAACAATCGCCGTCAGTGCTGGAATCCCCAGCACATCGGTAGCCGCCACCACAGCAAACAGCATGATGCCCACCTGCACCACGATGCCGACAAACTCAGAAGGCGTGCGGGCCGGTAGTTCCGGTTCCTGAAGAATCGTTGCCTCCGGATCGATCGAACTTGGCGGTAGTCGCAGTCGCTGTTTCGGCTGCTGCACTCCCAACCAAGAAAAGACATTGTTAAAGCCAATTCCCGTCAGGATATTAGTCACCAAATCGCTGATCCAGCGCCCCAAAAAGTAAGCAACCCCCAGAATTAGCGCTGCTGTAAAAATGTTGGGAAGCGCGCCCAGAATCGTGTTGAGCATCGCGATTGCCGGCTGCGAAATCGCCTGAATGTCCAAAGCGTTCAGAGCTGCAATCGCCGTTGGAATCAAAATCAAAACATAGACGATCGTACCGACAATCCACGACAGCGATTGTCCGCCGGAAGTCCGCGAAATTCCAAACCGAGTGCCCAAACCGTCCGCCCCAGCAGCAGCCAACAGATTCGTAACAATCCGCCGCACCACCATAGCCAGCAGCCAGCCCACAAACCCAATCACCAAAGCTTCCAGAATTTTCGGAATTGCTGCCAGAATTTGGTTGAGTAAATTATTAACCGGCAGCAGAGCCTGCTGCATTTCCAGCGAGTCGAGAATCAGCGGCAAAAACAGCAGAAAAATGAACCAGTACAGCGCATTCGCCAGAGTATCGCTCAGCAGCAAAGGGCGCTCAGTGGGCGCAGTTCCCACCTCTTGATTCAAGCGCTCGTCCACGCTAAAAGCCCGCATCGCCCGCGATACGGCCATTTTGGCTACAGTTGCCAACACCCAAGCAATCCCCAACCAAATTAGCGCGCCGGCTAACTTCGGCAAGAAACCGGTAATTTGATTGAGAAAAGTATTGAGGGGTTGCGAGACAGCCGTTAGATTCAGCCGGTTGAAAAAGGCAATTAGGAAAAAGACAAAAATGATCCAGAACACCGCTGCGGAAATCCATTTTTCCACGTGCGGGGCTCCAGCTCCTTCCGGGCGCCCGGTAATCCAAGCAGCCAGCCGATTGTCCAGCGTAGTCTTCTTGAGCAATCCCCCCACTACAGATGAGACGAGGGCTGATACTATCAAGCCAATGAGCAGGATACCGACGGCCCAGAGGAGATTTTCAATGTTTGAGCCCTGAAGGAAATTGTTAATTCCGCGTTCTGCATCTGTCAGCGGATTCCCGGGCTGGGCCTGGGCAAAAATGCGATCGGACAAAGCCGCTATGGGGCCCGATATCGGCTGAGTTATTTCTTGCCAAGTTTCATTCATTTTTTTCTCAGGTTAACGTCACATTTGACAAGGACAAGACGAAACTTTAATAATAGTTCCAAAAAATCTAGACATCGCCTAAATTTAATGTTTGTACACTTTTAAGGTACTGGGTTAACTACAAAACCCTCTATCGAATTTGGGATAAACCAACCTCCGACTGCTTTTGGGCCAATATTCCAAGAACCGTTTACATCGGCATTGATGAAGCGTCCAGTTTTGGTTCTGAACAATTCTCTTTTTACCCTACTGCCAATGTAGTCGGAATGTTGTTGAATTGGTTCCCAATCCAAAGCTGAATATTGGGAGGTGTAACTCTCCTCAACTAACAGAACTTGAATTCCAGCAAGTTGTCCTTTGTACTGCAACATTTGCACAAACCGACGATGGGGAATACAGGGAAAATTTTGATTATTAACCAAACCTGTATTAATCCCATCTTTAAAATCATCGTTCCAGCCTATAGCCAGCAAGCCAATTTGATGATTAAGGAATTCTTTAATAATTGCGTAACTCGTCGTGTGGAGGTAGTAATCCACTTTACAGTTATGCTTGTGCCACAATTTGGGGAGTTTTTTACTGTTTTTTTGCGCTACGGGCAGCAATAATTTCAATGCCGATGAAACTTGATTGCAGTATTGATTGGTTGACTTAACAGCCCGTCCGTCGTAGATTGTCGCTACTAACCCACGAACATTGTAGGTTAATGTTGGCAGATTGTTTGATCCTAAATCTATGGCAGTTACTGTCTGATTAACTTGTAAAGGCTGTTCTAACTTCTCAGAGAGCACCTCGACCACATAACAACCTACTTTGGGAACAATCCGGATTTCCAGAATCGAGGTGACTTTTGAGGGCAACCAAATATTAGTCCCAGAGGGGCGAACATATCCTTTTTTTAAAGCTCTTTTGCTGACAGCTTGACAATTAAATACAGCTACATAGCGCCCGTTCTCTCTTTTTCTATCTCTTGAACCTTGATAATGAGGGATTTGCGGTGCGGTTTTAAATTTAGTGGTGTCTTCCTGATAGTTTCGCACCTCTAGATAGTAGCTAGTCCATGCTTTTATCACTAAGCCGATCGTGCTTTGTGCTAATTTTGCGGGCAGTGCTTTGTAATCAGGACTTGTTTTGAGGGCGTTATCAACAGCCAGAGTGTTTGTTTGTTGGCTACCGAAAATTTTTTTACTGTAGATGTAGTTAGCGCTATTGTAAAGATTTTTGCACAGCAAAGACAGTCTATCGGCTTCTCGATAAAACCTATGATTTGGTTTAATGATGTGCCTTTCGACTAACTCCATAATCGGTATATATACTTTAATTCAAGATGATACACTGTATTTATGAGTGTGTCAATCTTTTAATTTCTGGGAAAATTGACGTTACAAGTAAATAAATGACTATCAAGTAAGCAAAGTTTTGTAATACCCTCCTTGTTGCAGGTTCTCATGTCAATTCGTCAAGTTTTCGAGCAATCCATTGAAATTCGCGCTGCTGCTACTCTGGTGGAGCAATGTATAGTTGATCGCACTTTAATGCACAAGTGGCTCAATCCCCTGCTACGCTGCGATCCCCAGGGCGAATGGGATACTGCCGTAGGAAGTCGCAGCTTATTTATCATAAAAATTCCCGTTTTGCAACCCTCTTTAGAGAGTGTTGTGTTGGAGCGACAACCCGGTTTAATTGTTTGGGGGTTTGACGGATTTTTCAAAGGATGCGATCGTTGGGAATGCCAGCCGCAAATCCAAGGAACTCTCTTGATTAACCGCTTTGAATTTCAAATTCCCAATCGTTTAATTAGATTTGGTTTCAATCGCTTTGCAGCCCCTTGGACAGAAAAAGATATGAAAGACCAACTCCGCAGACTCAAGCGGGTAGCAGAGCAACTATCTCACAGAATGAGTAAGGGGTAATGGATAATGGGTAATTGGGAACTTTTACCCTCGCGTAGCCGAATAATTGGTAATCGGTCATAAGTAATTGCTAATAGCTGAAAGCTAGAGCTAATAGGAAAAAAGCACCAATTCCCAATTCCCAATTCCCAATTCCCCCTTCCCTCCAACTTCAGTTATTTATTTCGCACTTCCCGAGGGATTGGGCTGACAAATCATTTCTCTCGCCGAATTCACCGCTTGGTTAGCCGTATTTTGCAAAGCCGGGGAATTCTGATACAAAGCTTGCAAATCTTGCACATCTTTAATCACTCGTTCATAAATAACCATCGCTTGATTGCCGTCAACTTCTAAAGCAGCAGGGCTGTAATTTTGCATCACTTCTATCAGCGATATTTTGCCATCTTTGGAAGCTGCGACTAAAGCATCGCGCAGTGCGGGCGCACTTTGCAGCCGAGTTGCCGGCGCATAAGCAACCTCCCCCAATTGTTTGAAAACAATTTCCCCAAAATAAGTGCTTGCGAGCCGCGCTACTAATTGGGAATCTAAAGGCACTTCTCGCGTTAATATTTCGCGCATCGACTCAGGAGTTTGTTTCGCAAGACTCAGAACGCTTTGCAGTTGAGATGATGCTTGGCCTGTTTGTGCAAAGCTTTGCAAGTCGCTCATCGGTAATGTTACGTCAACAGCACCGTATTTTACGGTAACATTATCTAATGCAAAGGCTTTGCCGCTGCTTAGGAATACTGCACTTGTTCCCAGCAAAAACGCCAAACCTAAGGATAAAGACTTTGACATTCTTTTGGTTAAATGGGCTGACAGGGGTTGCATTGCGTTGAGATACCGTTGTTGAAACTGAAAGTTCATGAGTTTGTGCCTCTTTACTTCAAAATACTTTTTAGATCGCTCGTCTGTGCGGATATCAGTGCGGATATCAGTCGGGAAAGTCGAATCGGGATTTCCGTAAATGACCTCTGATTCTACAGTCAAGTCAAGCAAATTCAACCTATCAAAAGATATGTGTTAATTGACAATTAATATGTTATACTTACTTTTTTGACAATTTGAGATACCTTTGCAAAAATGATAAAAGCGAAATTTGGTCGTCAGGCAGGAGTTTATTGAGTGCCACTTTTATGTCTTATAGTTTGCTGTGCGACATATAGGGAATTTAAGTTCAAAGATCCCGATCGAGCCGATCGACCAATTGGCGAATTCTAGCAGCATCAGGAGCATTCGGAGCATTTCTCAGGTATAGTTCCAAATCGTGGCGTGCTTCCACCAAGCGTCCCAGTTGATAATAGAGAATTCCGCGATCGCGCCGTTCCCCCAGCGCATCGGGAAACAGCAGCAAAATCCGTTCGATCGCCAAGAGTACCCTCACAGCATCTTGCTGTTGCAAGTAAATCGCCTTCAGATTTCCCAGCATTCGCCCCAACAAATGTCGGCGACTTACCGGGGCGAGAAAAGTCGGCTGCAACTCCATAGGTTGACCATAAATTTGAGAAAGTCTGGCTTGACAATCTTCAGGAAACAAGATTTCGCCGCCGTTAAACGCATCAACAAAAATGCCAGCATCTTCAAAATCAGGTCTAATTAAAAAATGTCCTGGCATCCCAATTCCCACCATCGGAAAATCAATGCGCTTAGCAACCTCCAAATAAACCAAAGATAAAGAGATCGGAATACCAGTACGCCGATCGATCACTTCATTCAAAAAGCTATTGCGGGGGTCGTAATAATCAACATCATTGCCCGCAAACTGCCACTCCCCGTATAAATAGGCGTTAATAGTTTGAATAATCCGCAGCGGATAATTCTGTGTCGGCAAGCGTGAGCGCACTTCATCTGCGATCGAGTCGAGAGCATTTAGATACTCCTCTGGCTCTAAATTTGGGTATTCTTCCAAAGCCATATAGAGGGCAGCTTTCGCCAGGTCTATCGAGCCATCTGGCTGATTTATTTCTCGATAAAATAGTTGTCGGGCGATCGGAAAATCCATATTTATTATTGATTTATTTTTTATTTACATTCTGTACCCATATCATGAACAGGCAAGATGCCTGTTCCACAACAAAGATTATTCGGGTGAATCGGCATTTTTTTGTAGTATAATTAACCTTTTTTATGGTAAAACAGGTAATTTTTCTTGTGGAACAGGCATCTTGTCTGTTGCAGCTTTTTGTAATATAATTAACCTTGCTTATGGTAAAAAAGGCATTTTTTCTTGTGGAACAGGCATCTTGCCTGTTGCCCAAAAAATATTAAAAACACTGCATTATTTAAATTTTAATATATTCTAAGTTTTTTCATCTAAATCAGCGCCTCTTTTTAATAAAGCTTCACGATTTTTTTTTAATCGAGCCAGATTGAGGTGAACGCCCTCGGATGTTAAATCAAGTTTCAAATCCCGTGACTTTTACCAATTACCCAACTGCGGCGAAAAATCCGAGCCAGAGTCGATTCTTCCAAAGCAAAATAGATAGGGCGGCCGTGAGGACAAGTACGCGGATTACGAGTTTGCTGCCATTCATCCAACAAATTTTGCATTTGGGAAAGACTCAAAGGAGTACCATTCCGCATAGCGCTACGGCAAGCAGTCGCAACTTGAGCAGCTTGCAAATCTGCGACTTTACTGAGTTCAAAAAGCGCCTCCGCACAGTCATCTCGATCGGCTAACAATTCAGGAACTTCGCGGGCGGCCCATAGCTGTTCCCCAAAACTTTCTACTTCCAAACCCAAGCGGGATAAATTCTCAATTTGCAGTGCAGATAACTGACTGAGAATTACTGGTTTTTCTAGATTTTTTAGCTGCCAAGCAGCGCACAATTGCTCGTATAAAACGCGCTCGTGAGCGATGTGTTGTTCCACTAACCACATTCCGCTAGAATGTTCGGCAACAATGTAAGTATTGTGAACTTGAGCGATCGCCCTCAATTCCACCAATCCTATTTTATTAGCTTTTTCCTCTTCACCGCCGCCATCATTCTGCCTAGCCGAAATCCCGACACTGTAAGCACTTTTTTGTTCCGATGCCTTCAGCAATTTTCCCACTCGATCGGGAATTGGGGCAGGCGGCAAAACTTCATCGTTCAAATGCAAAGCACGAGCAATTGCCGCGCTAACTTGTGCTTGCCAAAAACTCGGATCATGCAGATAAATTTCAACCTTAGCGGGGTGGCGGTTCCAGTCGATTTCCGAAGGGGAGATTTGCAGGTGGACAAAACACACGGGATAGCGATCTCGCGGACAAGTGCGGGCAAAGGCGCTGAGAATAGTTTGCTCTAATTCGGGCGATCGCACAACTCGCCGATTTACCCCAACTTTCACCCAATCCGGCCGCCTGCGGTGACACCGATCGGGCAAACCAATTACTAACTCCAAACGCTGGGAATTGGGCATTTGGAAATGGGAACTGGCAACTGGTAATTGGTAATTAGGTTTAACTGTAGCGCCAACAAGTTGAGTTTCTACTAATAAATTTGCTGCTTTCTGATTTTGAGGACTCGCAGGCAAATCTAACTTTAAATACTGCAAATCGCTCGATCGCACACCGCGCACGAATTGGGGTAAAAGTTGTTCCGCTGTGCTACCAGGAGTTACGTGCAAACAAGGGGTATTTCCTTGACGCAACTGCCAATTAACGTGCGGGTGACAAATAGCAATTTGCTGAAGGGTGAATTGGATCGATCGCATTTGCTGTGCCGGCGACAAAAAACTGCGGCGCACAGGCCAATTGCCAAACAAATTATCAACAGTCACCACCGTACCCGGAGCGATCGCCACTGTTTCCACCTCCACAGCAACGCCCGCGTTGTTGTAAATCACCCGCCAGCCCGATCGAGCATTTTCAACTCCCCCCTTGTTAAAGGATGATTTGGCGGGGGTTTGCGCCGACTCTCGATTTTCCGAAAAATCTCCCAATCCCAAATCATTTGATCGGCTCAAAACCTCCAAACAGCCCAACTGAGCTAAACTGTGCAAAGCTTCCCCACGAAATCCCAAAGTAGCAATTTTGTAAAGGTCAGCTTCAGTGGTAATTTTGCTCGTACTGTGAGGCGAAGCCGCCTGCTGCAAATTTTCCAGATCCATTCCCGTACCATTATCTGCAACTTGCACCCGCCATTGTTCCGGCCAGACAGAAACAACGATGCGAGTTGCGCCAGCATCCAGAGAATTTTCAACTAATTCTCGTACCGCAGCGGCGATCGAGTCAATGACTTCGCCGGCGGCAATTAAATTGATAACTTCTGTGGGTAAGGTTTGAATAGTAACTGGCATCGAATTTTTAGCAGTTCGTTAATTCAATTATACTTGATTCTCCAAGTCGCTACACAGTATTAGGGCTTACGCTCTTAAACCCGGTTTATTAGAAAAATATTGTTTGATAACAAGATATCTACTCATCAACTAAGTCTCTGATGCTGAGTGAGAAAGTCCTAAGTATAATCTTCCTACCTACTTAATTTTGCTCTGCTAAAGCCATGATTTTCGGCAAGCGGATGTAAAAAGTTGTGCCTTTTCCGTCCTCTGACTCATAACTAATTTTTCCTTTGTGAGCCTCAACGATCGACTTAACAATTGCCGTTCCCAACCCAGTACCAGTCCGCTTGCCATAAGTCACAAACGGTTCAAATAACTTTTCCTTAATTGTCGGTGGAATGCCGGGGCCGTTATCGTAAATGCTAATTTCTGCCCACTCCTCAGTTTGTGTCACCGCAATCTCCACCCGACCCCCTCTTCCGCCAAAAGCCTCAACTGCATTCCCAACTAAATTTTGTAAAACGCGCAAAATCTTATTTTCATCCGCTTCCACTATCACTTCTGTCACCCGTACTACCAAATCTACTTTTGCTGCTTCAAAATAAACTCGGTTCAACTTTTCAAACTGCTGCAACGTCTGAATGAGATTAACGGGTTTTTTATTTAATACAGAATTACCGCGCGAAAATTCTAATACTTCTTCAGCCATCCCCAACATTCGATGAACCTGTAATTGAATAAGTTCGCACCACTCCTGAGTTTCCTCATCCGGGTGCATTTCTTTGAGCATTTCACTGGAGAGTTTAATTCCGGTAAAAGGACTTTTGAAATCGTGAATAATTGTACTCACCATTTCTCCTACCAATACCATTTTTTGTTTGTGTACCAACTGGCTCACATATTGATCCGTGGTCTCCCGTAAATTTTTAGTAATGAAACTAAACATTTGCAGTACCGAACTGCCTTTAGCAAACTGGAGAGTTTTTATTAGTTCTTCACGGCCTATTTTCGCCAAAGTCGAGCCTGCAACTGCCACAGCTCTAGCACTGCGTGGCTCTCCGTCTAAAACTCCGAGTTCGCCAAAATAATCGTCTGGCTTAGCGACAGCAACAGTTTGATATTTATGATTTTCAAGCCGCTTGCTAAACTCGACTTTACCTTCTAAAACTAGATAGAAAAAATCCGCTATTTCTCCTTCTTCAAAAACCAGCGTTTCCTCAGCAAAACTCTCCAAAACAGCTATTTGGCAAAGATGAGCAGCTTGCTCTGGTTCAAAATAAGACATAAATCGATGAGATGCCAGATCCATGTGAAAATACCTGAGACTTAATTTAAACAGTTTCTTTCTTCTATTTTCACCGATCACCATCGGTGCGTTAATAAAATACAATACTGCTTTAATCTGCCTCTCTTATCTAGCCTCCCAGGCTTTGACACAAGGCTCAGCGTCGGGATGCAGAGCCAGACTAGGACAGCAGCACCAGCAATCTCACCAAAATTCTCAGTTAATTGACTAAAATACATAAATATTGTACTATTTTTGAGATTTAAATTGGACGTGGGAGAGTTCTCCGGCTACCTCAGAAGATTTTAACTGTAGAGATATCGTGTAATTTAAATGCCGATCGACCGACTTTACAAAAATTAACGATCGCCCGATAAAACGATCGCAGCATTCTGCCCGCCAAAGCCAAAACTTAAACAAACCGCATTTCTGACAATAGCCGATCGCGCAGAGCGAACAAAATCTAATTCAAACCCCGGTTTTTTCATTCCAACGCAAGGCGGCAACATCTGATATTTAATACTCATCAAACAAAAAGCCGCGCCCAAAGCTCCCGAAGCTCCCAAAGTATGACCCGTAGCCCCCTTAGTCGAACTAACAGCAACTCCTGGGTGAAATAACTTCTTAATTAACAGTGCTTCGTGTCGGTCATTTAACTCAGTTGCAGTACCGTGAGCGTGAATAAAATCTATATCAATCGCCGCCAAATTGCTCCGTTTCAAACATTGATTTACCGCCGCGATCGCACTTTCCCCCCCCAGCTCCGGCGCATTAGCATGGCAAGCATCATTTGTCAAGCCCAAACCGGAAATTCGACCGTAGATTTTAGCGCCACGACGCCTTGCCAACTCGGCAGATTCTAATACCAATAAAGCCCCGCCTTCCCCGAGCACAAAGCCTTCCCGATTTTCATCAAAGGGATAGCACCCATTGTTTGCCAAAGCACCCATCCGGCTAAATCCAGCCAGAGTCAGGGGTGTGATAGGCGCTTCCACAGCACCTGCGATCGCCCGCTGACACTCACCGGTGCGGATTAAATCAACAGCGCGGGCGATCGACTGTATGCCCGTCGCACAAGCAGCCATCGGTGCCAGTACCGGCCCCGTTGAGCCAATTGCCCTCGCCGCTGCGATCGCCCCCATGTGAGGCAAAAAATTCACAAATTGAGAATTGGGCATTGGGAATTGGGCATTGGGAATTGGGCATTGGGAATCGGTAATTGAGAATTCTCTTTCCTCTTCCTTCTTCCTTCTTCCTTCTTCCTTCTTCCCTCTTCCTTCGCTAGCCAACAGTTCCAAATTTCCCTGAAAACCGCGGCTAGAACCGATCGCAATTCCGCAATCGGGCAAAGGCAAAGTCAAATTAGCATCTTGCAAAGCATCTGCTAAAACCTGCCGAATTAAAGTTATTAAATCAGCAGGTTTTGTGCCAACCAAAGCCAAAGGTAGCGGTTCTATTTCTAAAAAAGGTTGATGTTGTCGAATTCCCGACTTCCCGGACAACAATCTTTTCCAGCCATCATCCAGAGTACCTAAAGCCGAAACAAGACCAATTCCGGTAACAACAACATCCATAAGTAAAAGGCTTGCTTTTGGCACAAAGTAGAAAGTAGAAGGCAGTTGTTTCTCAAATGACTACTGCCAACTGCCAACTGCCAACTGCCAACTGCCAACTGCCAACTGACTACTAATTAACAGCCTTAAAATTTTCCAAACCTTGGGTAACAGTAGCCTTATCAATGCGATCGCCCGCTTCAATCTTATCAATCACATCCATGCCTTGCTTGACGTACCCAAAAACTGCATAGCTACCGTCCAAAAACGGTACATCCGTCAAAGTAAAGTAAAACTGAGAAGAAGCCGAATCAGGACTCTGCGATCGAGCCATAGCAACAGCCCCGCGAGTGTGCATCAACACGGGTTTCTCCTTAACCCCAGCTTCTTCTAGAGTCGCGCTGTAAGTCGGATTGGCAGCACCTTTAGCTTTTATTTCTAGAGGAATCCTGCGTTCCTGAGACGTTTTCGGGTCAATAAAACCGCCAGTTCCCAGTCGCGCTGTAGGGAATTTAGGGTCTTTACCCTGGGGGTCGCCGCCCTGAACTACAAAAGGCTGAGGTTCCCGCACGACTCGGTGAAATACCAGCCCGTCGTAGACTCCTTTCTGAACCAAATCGACAAAATTGCCCGCAGTAATTGGCGCATTTGTGCCGTCGAGTTCGATCGTAATTGGAGCACCTTTAACCGTCATAACCACCGTTGCTTTTCCTTCCAATCGTGGCAAATTGCTAAATTGCGAACTCGCCGCTACAGCAGCAGGAGAAGGAGACGGAGACAAAGAAATATTTTCACCCGACGCCGGATTTGGTGTTGGAGTCGAGTTTGCCACAGGGGAACTACCGCATCCCCCGACAAACAACGCGCCAATTATTAAAAGTGAGAACAACCACCGCTGAATTTTGATTTGCATTTGCATTTGCATTTGTATTTTCACTTTGAGTCAATTACGGACTTTGCAACTAAAGATTTTAATTCAATAGTCCCAACTGTTTTTAGTTCCTAGTCTGAAGCCCGCGATTTTCCTTGGATAGGGAACTTGCCTTGGAGCCTTGAAAGCCTTATTCTACGGTTGGCTATCAAAAACTGTCGGAAGTATTGTTAATTGATAGATTCAAAAATTGGTAACGGGCTTACTCGCAGATAAATCTTTTTCACTTACCAGGTAGGTAAGGTGCGTGGCCCGGCGCACCCTACGAGACATTACCAATCGAAAATCGAAAATCGAAAATCCCTAAAGTCCTTCTAGGGGAACTTGCAAAAATCGAGCCAATTCGGCAGCTTGATTTTCCACTTGCGACAAAGCAATAGGCTGTCCGACTCTAGTCAGGGGAAACTGACGGCGGTCTTTGAGCTTAAGATAAATACTGCGACGGGGACTGAGACCTTCTTTAATGTCCACCCGCACAGATTGCACGTCCGATGTCTTGCAAGTAAAATCAACTTTGCGGTTTTTGCCGGGAAAACCCCAGCGAAAGATCCGAATGTTACCAGTTTGTCGATCGAACTCGTTGTAACCGCCACCGACATCCCAGAGAATAGTCAGCCACAGGTAAAGCGCCAAAAGCACGCCACAGACACCGTAGAAACCCATCGCAATGCCTTGGGGAATGAAAACAAGCTGAGTCGGGTCAGCAAAAGGCAGCAGGTTAACGTGCAAGTAGCTGGAAATGCCCGACAGCAGGAAACCAGTTCCTCCAATGCTGACCACCGTCGCCCACCAGTAATTGCTGAAGCGGCGGGAGCCCAAAACCGGGTAGCGCAGGACAGGATCGATCGAGGTCATTGTTTTTGCAGTCATAAAATTAAACAGCCTTAAAGCCAAATCTTAATTCAATTAGTCCACCGAGCGTGACGCTTCGCTGAGGCGATCGCGATCGACCGATCGGCATTGTGTATCAACTCCTGCTAATTATGGTCAACTACCCGACATCAAGCGGAGTACCGCTATGATGGGGGCTTGTATCTGAACTCCACCTCAATTCCGAAAACCTCGAAAGGATTTCAGCTTTGGCTTCACGGCTCGATACATGAGGGAGTGCTGACAAGACCCCGGTACTCATCCAGGCTTGCCGGACGAGCAACGTTCTAAGTGCGATATTTCGCGCCCCAACCAGATCTGCATGAAGTTGATGCCCACAGCATTCACAGCGGAAAATCAGCCCCTTGTTCGGTCGATTAGCCTTTGAGGTATGCCCACATTTAGGGCAACTTTGCGAGGTGTAATGTGCCGGAACTTTAGTAGCTAACGAGCCAACCAGCACAGCCTTGTAATCGATATAGCCATGCAATTCGGCAAACGACCATTGATCCACGTTCCTGTTAGCTTTCCGTTGTTTCTTGCTTGCCCGTTTGCCCGATTTAGATTTAGTTCCATCGCGTATTCCGGTCAGATCTTCTAGTCCAATCAGGCTGTTAGGCTTGGCGATTTTACTCGCAATCTGGTGGTTCACATCAGCGATAAACCGTCTCTCCCGTCCCGACAAAGCGATTAATCTTCGCTTCGCCGAACGGGTGTCTTTTCGCTGTAGAGATTGTCTGGCTTTTTGATAACGGTTGGCTCGATGTCTAGCCGCCTTGCCCGAATAGAAACTCGACTTATTAGCTAAGTCTGTTTCGACTGCGAGGTATCTCATTCCCACATCTATACCAGAAATTCTAGTGATGTTCAGTGGGTCGAGAGTAGGCGTTTCCACCTCCAAGCTCACCATTAGATAGTAAGTCTTCGAGGATTTCTGGTAGACAATTTTAGCAGCACCGATCTTCTTGGACGCTCGCATCAGATCGATGTGCTTGTTGTAGCCATCAAACGGAACAACAATTCGACCACCCAGGGTGTTAATACTGACCCGTCGATCCTTTTTAAAGGAGTAGTCGCGCTGGTAATTAAGCGTACAAGTCCGCGAGGTGTATTTGGGAGCTCGATCGAGTCCCTTGTACCGCCGCTTGGTATACCCAGCTTTAAGCGCCTCGCTATTCTGCTTGGCTTTAGTCCACAGCGTCTTAAAAGTCGCAGCAACTTGTCTTGGCACGTTACACGCCATCTGGGAACCAAGCCCAAATAATGCCCGTAGCTCCGAGTAGACCAACTTTTGTAGTTTAGCTCCGTTGCCAGATTTACCGTTATCAAATGCCACTTGGGATGCGTAGTTCAGCGCATCCCGATAGGCCAAAGAAACCTGAGCTACCGAGATTTTTTGCTCGGCAGTCAGGTTTAATTTGAGTTTGGCGGTAATTACTTGGCTCACAACTTCTTCAACAGATAAGAGGATAATCTTACCCTGTGAAGGATTTGAGTGCAAGCGCAGAGTGTTTGTTCGTCTCCTCAACCACCGCCACCTCGCCGCTTGGCGACGAAGGGTCAGTTGGATTGTTGCTGAGCATCCTCAACCAATATGGCCTTCCTCTCAACCACGCTTTCATCGAGTACGCCTCTAGTGGGGGAACTCTGCTGTTCTAGTTGAAAAATTATGAACTTCTAATATATAGTTATGTTAACTTTAATTAGAAACCTTGGTCTTTTAACAAGCAAAAGGATTTTACCCCAATGACAATCGCAGTCGGACGCGCCCAGAACGAAAGAGGCATATTTGATGTCCTCGACGACTGGCTCAAACGCGATCGCTTCGTCTTCGTAGGCTGGTCTGGCATCCTGCTATTCCCCTGCGCCTACCTAGCCATCGGTGGCTGGTTAAC
>NZ_JAUBPW010000132.1:0-6114 GCF_036700965.1 Microcoleus sp. Pol8_D6
TTGGGCATGGGTTTCGCGATCGCATGATTCCGGATTACTTCCAGTATACGTCTTAACCGCCTTGGCGACTGCTATATCTCAAATGCCAACCAAATGTGTGGTTGGTCTAAAATCATTTTCACAAGCAACTGTAAGCAATTTAAAACAGGGACAACTCAACCCATTCTTTATAGGCTTTATTTTTGTGTGTGTCACAGTCATTTATTTTTATTCTCCTTATCTCAGTTTTTGTTGTCACCCTGACTATCCCCCTAAAGCGCCTCCTTCTCCTGAATTATCTCCTCAAAAAACCGAGTCATCGCCTACGCCTACAAGAAAAGATACTCCACCCACTTTAGAGCCGAAAGAACCATTAGAAACACCTGCAAAAACTCTTGATGTAGATTACTTACCACTGCAAAATCTACTAGCATCTAAAAAATTCAAAGAAGCTGATCGAGAAACTCTACAGGTTATGCTTTTGGTTGCTAATCGAGAAAGAGAGGGTTGGCTGGATGTGAAAAATATTGATAATTTTTCTGGCGAGACTCTCCGAAGAATTAATCAATTATGGGTAGATTATAGCAATGGAAATTTTGGATTTAGCGTTCAAAAGCAGGTCTGGGTTAGTGTAGGTGGTCAAACAGGTGTTTATGATGTAGTAGTTGCTGATCGTTTTATTAAGCGGGTAGGATGGGGAGACAAAAAATACAAGAGTGTTACTTATAAACTTTCTACACCTTCAGGACACTTGCCTTGGGAAATTAATACTAATGTTTGGGATTTTGGTGTCCCTTATCTGGCTAAGAGGCTTGAAAGCTGTAATATTTCTGAGTAGATATCAGTAGATATAGCCGATCACTTTTTTTCGACTCCTCTAAAAGCGATCGCACCTCCTCACGCTCAGCTTTCTATAACCTTCTCCGATCGCCTGCTTTAAAGGTTTTTGAAGTCCGTGAGATGATAATAAATGTCTCTTGCTGGCACGATCGCTCTCTTTTGCGATCGAGGTTGACGCTCACTATTATAATGTGCAGAAGTCTCAACCATTATTCGAGAAATTCAATCAGAAACAACACGATCGCCGGATCGCCCCACCTAAATAGTCCTGAACCCACGTCGAGGGCAGAAACCCGGTTTCTTCGTAGATTTCTAATTGAGAATCTGCGATTTTTCAGAAAAACCCGGTTTCTTCGCGTAAGTCCCACCAAATCAAAATATTGCCACTGTCTAAATATAATTAAAATTTGTTAAGATTAACTCGACCTCAGCGCCGGCATCCCATCCGCCGCTAAACCTGCCCTTCCCCAGTCCCCACAACAATGCTGCGACTCGAACACATCAGTAAAATTTACCCCACAGGCGTCGTACTCAAAGATGTCACCTGGGAAGTCAAGCCAGGCGATCGCATCGGCTTAGTAGGCGTCAACGGTGCCGGCAAATCCACCCAACTCAAAATCATCGCCGGCGAAATCGAACCCACCGCAGGCGAAGTCATTCGCCCCGCCAGCCTCCACATCGCCTACCTCTCCCAAGAATTTGAAGTAGATCCGACACGCACCGTCAAAGAAGAATTTTGGCGTGCCTTCAGCGAAGCCAACGAAGTCCATGAATCCCTGATGCAAGTCCATCGAGACTTGGAAGCCTCCACTCCAGAAAATCTCGACGAACTGATCCACAAAATGGATCGGCTGCAACGGCAATTTGAAGGCTTAAACGGCTACGGTTTAGAAGCCCAAATCGAGAAAATTCTGCCCGAAATCGGATTTGAACCCGAAGACGGCGATCGATTAGTCAGCGCCTTCAGCGGTGGCTGGCAAATGCGGATGAGTTTAGGCAAAATTCTCCTCCAAAAACCCGACATCCTGCTGCTAGACGAACCTACTAACCACCTCGACTTAGAAACCATCGAATGGCTGGAAGTTTACCTGAAAGGGCTGATAACCCCGATGGTAATCGTATCCCATGACCGGGAATTTCTCGATCGGCTCTGCACCCAAATCGTCGAAACCGAACGTGGCGTTTCCAGCACCTACCTCGGCAACTACTCCTCTTATTTACAGCAAAAAGCAGAAGCCAGAGAAGCCCAACTCAGCGCCTACGAAAGCCAGCAAAAAGAACTCGAAAAACAGCAAGCATTCGTAGAAAAATTCCGCGCCAGCGCCACTCGCAGCACCCAAGCCAAAAGCCGCGAGAAACAGTTAGACAAAATCGAACGCATCGAAGCACCCACCGGCGGATTAAAAACTTTGCATTTCCGCTTTCCCCCCGCACCCCGCAGCGGTCGCGAAGTAGCAATAATTGAAGATTTGGTGCACACCTACGGCGAAAAAATCCTATTTTTGGGAGCCGACTTGTTAATTGAAAGGGGCGATCGCATTGCATTTCTCGGTCCCAACGGCGCGGGCAAATCCACCCTGCTGCGGATGATTATGGGCTTGGAAAAGCCGACTGAAGGTACGGTCAAATTGGGAGGTCACAACGTCATCCCCGGTTACTTTGAACAGAATCAGGCAGAGGCCTTAGATTTGAATAAAACCGTGATGCAAACCATTCACGACGAAGTTCCCGACTGGAAAAATGAAGAAGTTCGGACTTTGTTGGGCCGTTTCTTATTTACGGGCGAGACAGTATTCAAACAGGTTGGCGCTTTAAGCGGCGGCGAAAAAGCCCGCCTAGCTTTGGCAAAAATGCTGTTGACTCCCGTGAATTTGCTGATTTTGGACGAACCGACAAATCACCTCGACATTCCGGCGAAAGAGATGATGGAAGAGGCGATTCAGAATTATGACGGTACCGTAATTATCGTTTCGCACGATCGCTATTTCATCTCCCAAGTCGCTAACAAAATAGTCGAGATTCGAGACGGAGAGTTTCGCCCTTATTTGGGAGATTACCACTACTATCTCGATAAAATAGCTGAAGAAAAAGAGCTAGCCAAGTTAGCCAAACTTGAAGCAGAAAAAGCAGCTAAAAAAGCAGAAAAAGAAGCCAAGAAAAAAGCTGCGACTAAGCAAAAATAAACTTGCGTCCCTCGCAGATAAACCTTAAATCCGCGTTTATCTGCGTGCATCTGCGGTGAAACAAGAATCAGATTCTTAACTAGGGCTTGCTGAACAGGGTAAGAGCATCTCAATCAGTCTTGACAAAAGGATTTGAGAAGAAGCATCGTGTATTCATCATTAATTGCAGCCCGTTTCCTTTTCAGGGTAAACGCATCTTAACTTTCACCGAAAATATGCTACAGTTAAATCCGACTAAATTTCAATGTAGCTTGTTGTAGTTTATGGGTGCTATCAATGGCAAGAGGTTTTAGTAAAGCTGTAATTTGCCAACAAAAACAAACAGATTCATTGCCTTCAATGAATATTTGGAAGGCTAGTTTTTTAGAATATTTTGCCAAGTTGAACGACCCAAGGATAGAAAGAAGTAAAGAACACTTACTCAAAGATATTATAGCGATTGCGATTCTAGCTATTATCAGCGGTGCCGACGGATGGGTGGCAATAGAAGCCTATGGTAACGCCAAATATGAATGGTTAAAAAGCTTTCTAGAATTACCTAATGGTATACCATCTCATGACACATTTAGTCGAGTCTTCGCCCGAATTGAACCGCAGCAGTTTCAAGAATGTTTTTTGAGTTGGGTAAATGCGATAGTCGGGGAATTAGAACTAAACGTGATTGCCATTGATGGCAAAACAATGAAACAATCTTATGACCGAAATAACCAGCAAAAAGCGCTACATATAGTTACTGCCTGATCTTCATCTCATCAATTGGTTTTAGGACAAAAAAAAGTCCATAAAAAATCTAACGAGCTGACAGCCATTCCGGAATTAATAGAAATGTTAGAAATTGCCGGAAGTGTAATAACCATCGATGCTATGGGATGTCAAAAAGACATAATATCTCTGATTGTCTAGAAAAAAAGAGATTATATTGTAGCTTTAAAAGGAAATCAAGCCCTCCTGTATAAAGCCGTAAAAGAATGGTTTGAATTAGCCCAAAAATCAGATGATCTAGGTAGAAAGTATAACTATCATGAACAAGTAGAAGCTGGACATCATCGAGTGGAAAAAAGACAGGTATGGACTGTTGATGTATCTGATACCATTTTTTTAAAGATGTGATAGACTTGTGTTCAAACTAAAGGAGACAATTACAATGTCTGGTCGTCCTCATATAAAGATTACCGAATCTGTAGAAAATCTACGAGAAATCCTCAAACACCAAAAAAGAATCCTAGCTTATAACACAATACGGTTCAGTTAAGTGCTATGCAGTGCTTAAAACAATAAATACAGGAGGATTCATTATGATTCCAGTACCTCTGTGTTTAACTTGTTTAGAGCGAAATTTTGAAACAGGCTTTTTGACAACTCTTGGGTTGTTTCTCTGAACTCTTTCCGGTATAATTTTATCGATAACTTCCCCAGTTAACCAACTCAAAAAAAGGGAAGTTCTTGTGGTTGTAACCGCTGAAATTTGGGGAGCGCACGACGAACAACTCGTAATGTTCCAGTAAAAGAAAGACGCAAGGGTGAAATGCTGGCGTTGCTTGCTACTTGAAAAATTAATGACCGTACAGCTCTTCGGTCCTAGTAGTAAACCATAAATTTCTTGTACCACCTCCTTTGGTCTTTGAGAACGAATATGAGTTTTTCGTCCTAATAAATGTACTTTCAGTTCATCAATCGTATTCTCCACTTCCCAACGTTGATGATATTCACGGGCAAGTAAGTCCGCAGGAAATTTTTCTGCTGACAATAAGCTCGTAATTAAACGATATCTAATTTGTGCTTCTGGGCGTTCGGGAGCCTCAATCATGTATTCCATTACTCTTACCTGTAGGGGCTGAAATCCTTTTTTTCTTAATTTGCCGGATGGATAAATCCAACTCACATACGAACCATCATCTAATTGTGTTTCGTTTAAGAATTTAACGTTGCATGGAATTCGCGCCAAATACTCACAACCTTTACTGAATGTAGCTTCTACCATCGCATAAGAATGTAAGCCTCTATCCCACATTAATAGCATTCCTGGTGCTACTGAGCGTAACAACTTTAACGCTCTTACTCTTTCTCCCATTTTATATGGACACATTAAGGCGTCAAATATTAAATGTGTTCCCGCCTCTAATAAAATAACTAATCTAGCTTTCGGAAACGCTGCTTTTGTACCTGGACGACTTCCCGGACGACCAAAAACCCGGGCATTTTCATCACTATCTGGGAGATCTAAGCAGGTTCCATCTATCACTACGACCCTGAGTTCGCTAATAAAAGCTCCTACTGTTTCAACTGTAGCCATTGGTCGCACTAAGGAATGAAACAACTGTCTCATCACGCCCGCTCCTAATCTTTGTCTGGCTTGAGTAATTGCCGATTTACAGGGAAACCGCCAATATTTCCCAATTTTCACCCATGCTTCATTAAGACCATCAATTAAATTTTTTAAGACATCCCGCATTGAATCTTGTGACCACAGACTCATTGCTATTACCAGACACACTACCAGTTGTGCTGGCAGGGCACGATGACGTTTCTCTTCAACCTTTGTTTTAGTAATCGCCTGTTCGATTGCACTTGCAGGAATCGCCATTTCTATTGCTTTGAATATCTCCCTACTTGAGATTTTGGGAGATACTAATGAGAATTCTTTGAGATGCACCTTACTTGCTCTCCCTTTTTGGACACCCTACCTATTTTACCTGTATTTCAGCCTTAACTGAACCGTATTGGCTTATAACAAAGTTCAAATGCTTTATTTCAGTCAAAACAAGTAGAAACTGTGCGGGAAGTATCGGCAGTTTTAGGTAAAAGTGAGGCAACAATTCATCGCTGGCTCTCTCAATATAAAGAGGGCGGTCTGGAAAATTTGTTAAAAAATTGGCAGGTTTTTGGCCCCCCAAAAAAGTTTTCATTTGAAATAGCAGCTTCATTGCAACAAGAGTTGAGAGACCCCGAAGGATTTCGGAGTTACCAAGAAGTTCATCTCTGGCTCTGGTTGATTAAAGGAATAGCCAGTAGTTACCCGGCTGTATATTATTTAGTGGTAGTGGCCAAGAAGTAATGATGGTAAGATAGTAGCCTTGATAAGTTTTTTGTGAACTATGCCGAATTGTCCCGT